>JAPULJ010000149.1 GCA_027295145.1 Alphaproteobacteria bacterium
CCCGGCGGCCTGTTCGCGACCCACGAAATCGGCGCGCTCCTAACGCGGCGCGCGCGCAAGAAGGAGGATGGATAATGGGTTGGAAGACTGCTTACCGGTCGTTCTACTACGCCAACGCCGAGGAACCGGAGGACATACATCTCGACCCCAAGACCACGGCGTTGCTGGTGATCGACGTGCAGTCCACCTACCTCGAGGACAAGGACACCGCCGAGGAGACTGCCCGCTGGCAGCCGTTCTATGACCGCATGCGCCATACCGTGATCCCGAACAACGCCCGGATGATCGCGGAATGCCGTGCACGCGGGGTCGAGGTGATCTTCGCCCGCATCGCCTGTCACAAGGACGACGGCCGCGACCGCTCGCTCAGCCAAAAAAAGCCCGGCTTCAACTACCTGCTACTGCCGAAAGACCGCGCGGACAGTCAGGTGGTCCCGGAACTCGAGCCGAAGGGCGACGAAATCGTCGTCACCAAGACCACCGACAGCGCCTTGACCGGCACCAACCTGCGTTTGCTGCTGCACAACATGGGAATCAAGGACGTGGTGGTCACCGGGATTTTCACCGACCAGTGCGTGTCGTCCTCGGTGCGAAGCCTGGTGGACGAGAGCTTCGGCGTGGTCGTCGTCGAGGATTGCTGCGCAGCCGCCACCATGGAGCTGCACCGCCACGAGTTGGAGATCATCAACATGATCTACTGCCACGTCGTCCAATTCGACGAAGCGCTGGGGTTCTTTACGTCCTGATTTGCGGGCTGGCGCCGGTAAATCCCGGTTATGCAGATCTTACGGCAATCAGGAAATCGTCGATCTGCGTGCTTAAGACCTTGGCCTGTTCCGCTAGATCGGAAGATGTTTCCAACACCTGATTCGCGGCCTTGCCGGTCTCCCCGGCGCCCTGGGAGACACCGGTGATGTTGCTGGTCACCTCCTGGGTGCCTTTGGCCGCCTCCTGGACGTTACGCGCGATGTCTTGAGTGGCGGTGCCTTGCTCCTCGACCGCGGCCGCGATGGCGGCGGCGATCTCGTTGACTTCGGTGATGGTCTCGCCGATGCCGTCGATGGCCTCGACCGCTTGGCCGGTAATGCTTTGCATTTCGGCGATCTGTTGGCCGATCTCCTCGGTCGCCTTGGCGGTCTGGTTGGCGAGCGACTTGACCTCGGAGGCGACCACCGCAAAGCCCTTGCCGGCGTCCCCGGCGCGGGCCGCTTCGATGGTGGCGTTGAGCGCGAGCAAGTTGGTCTGCCCGGCAATTCCGGCGATCAGCTCGACCACGGCGCCGATCCTCTCGGCAGCCTCGGCCAAACCCTGGACCGTTCCGTTGGTCTTCTCGGCCTCGGCCACGGCGCGCTTGGCGATCCCGGCCGAATGCTCTACTTGGCGGCCGATCTCGCCAATCGAGGTTGACATCTCCTCGGCTGCGGCGGCCACCGTCTGGACGTTCGCCGTGGCCTGTTCGGAGGCCGTGGCGACCGCGCTCGCCTGCTGGCTGGTCGCCTCGGCGGTCACCGACATGCCTTCCGAGTTGGACTGCATCTCCGTGGCCGAGGAGGCAACAGCATCGACCACACCCTTGACGCTATTTTCGAAATCGCCGGCCAGCTTGAGCATGGCTTGACGTTTCTCGTCCTGGGCGCGTTTTTCGGCTTCGATCTGCTCGGCGCGCATTCGCTCCATCTCGATCGCGTTATCTTTGAACACCTGAACCGTTCGGGCCATGGCGCCGATATCGTCACGCTTTTCAGTGGAAGGAATCCCGATGGAATTGTCGCCCGCCGCGATCTTCGCCATGGCATCGGTCATGAGTGCCAACGGTCGGCCGATCAGATTCCTGGAGGCCAAAATCAGGAGCACGATCAATCCAAACAAACCACCCGCCGCAATGCCAATCTGCTGAATCATGTTTGCCTGAACCCGCTCCTGCAGGGCGCTCAGACTCCAGGCGACGGCGAGCGTGCCGTAACGGTTGCCTTCTTTGTCCTTACCGGCGGGCGCCACGACCACGACATGGTCGGCGGATCGGGAAATGTATATGCCATCGGACGAAGTGGCCTCGGCGCTCAGCTTGACGGCTTCGCTCAAATCGTAGGCCTGGAACCGGTCCGATTCGAAGCGCGTCACGACTTCGCCATCCTTGTTGAAGGTCTGAATGCTGGCGACGACCGATCCGTCGCCGGTCGCGAAGGCTTCGTAGGCGCTCTCGATCACCTCGACCTTGTTCCAACGGAGGCCGCCAGCGACGCCGCTCGCCAGCAGTTTCGTAATTGCGCGGAAAGACTGCTCGCTTTCCTGAAACAAGTCATTTCGGGCGCCATTTACCGAGATCGTCACGATAGTGGCGAAGCATACGGTAACGACCATCGCGGTGATAAGTAACATTTTTCGCGCCACCGTCAGGCGCGACAGATCGATGCGAAATTTGTGCGTCCGGTTGTTTTTATCCGGATGCCGATCGGTGTCGGATTGCGGTTCGTTCATTATATTCGCTTCTCGCTACTTTCGATCTGTCGCCCTGATGGTGAACACGCGCTACATCAACGCGTCGATGTTGACGCCCACTGTGATTGCGCCGATGACATTGCCGGTTGCCGGATCGACAATCGACATGCTGAGCTGAGACTGGAAAGTCTGGGTCGATTCGTCTTGCTCGACCTCATCGATGAACATGGCGTCGGGGCCGGCGAGGAAGGTCTTCTTCCACTTGGCTTCGTCGCCCTGCCAATAGTCGGAGGTGACGTCGCTCTGGCCGACGTTGAGGCCCTTGTTGTCCATCACGAAGACCTCGGTAACCAGACCCTGGGTCCCGCCCTTGGCCTCGGCCAGGAACTTCGACAGCGCCTTGGCGAGCACCTCTTCGATGAGCGGCCGATCCGAGTTGCCGGTCTCGGCGCGCCATTGTTTGTCCAGCTTGTCGATTTGGTCCTGGCTCAAGCTGGCATGCTTGATGTTCTGCGCCTTGATTGCCTCGACCACCATCGGATTGCTGATCCAGTTCGCCACGGTGTTGCTTGCGAAGTCGCGCATCGGTGCTTCATGGGGCGCGGCGGCATAGGCCGCGGTCGCCAAGAGGACGCCGGTTAGCCCCCCGAGGATGGACCGCAAGGGATGTGTTGAAATCTTCATGGTTTGACTCTCTCTTGCTGCTGCATAGAAAAATAGTGAATCGCATTGCGAGGGAAGTCAGCTACCACCAAATCGGTTTCCAAAATCTAAATAATGGATTTTCTATTTTAGGATAAAAATACTATTTACAAGTGAAAGACGCCTTAACCATCTCGGGAACAATAGACGCTACCGTTTTTCGTTCTACATGCGGTTGCAAATACTTTGAGCGTTGACTCGATTGGCCGTGGCTCAGGCGCTCGCCCAGCGCCCTGGGAGGCGGGAAAATCGAACGGCCATCGGCCATCTCCGCCGCTCGCAGCGCGCGGAACGAGGTGCCGATTCCGGGATAGAGTGTCGTGGGGACTAATAAACCTGCTCGTAGAGCCGGCAGGCCTCCTCGACCGTCTTACCGTCGAGGAATTCCATCTCGCCCTGCTTGTGCTTGACATAGACATCCACGAACATTTCGCCGAACCACGACCGCACGGCCTCGGAATTCCGCAGGCGGTCGAGGGCCGCGGGCAGGGATTCGGGCAGCCGGACCAAACCCCGTCGGTTCAATTCGCCGGCGCTCAAGAGGGAGAGGTCCTCCTCGGTCGGCGCCGGCGGCGCCATCCGGTTGCGGATGCCGTCGAGCCCGGCGAAGACCAACGCGGCCAGTTGCAGATGGGGATTCGCCGCGGAATCGCCGGCGCGGAACTCGACGTTGAACTGTTTCGCCACGTCCATTCCGGGCAGCTCGGCGACCGGGCAGATGCGCAGGGCCGCCTCCCGGTCCCGGAGGCCGAGGTTGTTGAAGGCCGCGCTCCAGCGATGGGGCGTCAGGCGGGTATAGGAGATCAGGCTCGGCGCCATGAGCGCGATAATGTCGGGAAGATGGTGCAGGATGCCGGCGGCGAATTGCCCGGCAACCTCGCTCAGGCCGCCGGGCCGGGCAGCGTCGTAGGTCGCGGGCGTCCCGGCCTCGTCGACCAGGCTCATATGGATATGAACGCCGTTGCCGGCGCCATTGACATCGCGGATCGGCGTAAAGGTCACGGGATCGTCCAGGCGCTGGGCGGTCGCGCGGGCCAGCTCCCGGACCGAGAGCGCATGGTCGGCGGCTTTGATGCCGAGTTGGGGGTGCACGGTGACTTCGTATTGGCGATCGGCCCACTCCCTAAACCGTGATTTGCGGTCAAAAACCACTAAAATCCGGGAGACATCATCAGTTTGCTGCATTTTGTACCCGGTTTCATACCCGGTATCAAAATTGCGTTCCAACTCGCGGACGATCCGCTGCGCGCGGCGGCGGAACGATTTGACTCCACCGAGATCGACCACATCAACGGCGCGATCCCGGTCCTGGGCGCGGAGGTGGGTGTGCCCGCGCCTACAAATGAAATGGTCAGCGCCCTGGTGCGGGCGCTGGAGGAGGGGTTCGGGTGAGGGTGGTGACAAGCTAACCGGCTATGCAGAGCCCTCGCTGCTCGAGTTCAGGAGCTCTAGTAATTGAGCAGCTATCATGGGCCACGGCTGGGTGAGGTCCACTGTTGCGACTTTGACCCGATGCCCTTGGATCGAGAAGCTCGTGTTAAGACTGTACTGAACCTGCGGGTAGAGCAACATACCCTCCGCCGCTTGAAATGTGGAATCCTTGCCCGCTGCGTTCTTTAAGTAACTGAAAAGCTGATAAAGATTTCCCGAGTGGAAGCTCTCGGACCCGCGATTGCTTTGTAGAGCGCTGGCATAATATTTCGTGTCGATGATAATCTTGCGATCCTGATCTTGCAGAAACACATCAACGATCATGTTTGGCAACCGACCAACTTTGCTGGAAGTAAGCATCGTAGCATCCCACT
>JAPULJ010000015.1 GCA_027295145.1 Alphaproteobacteria bacterium
CCGCAATAGCGAGTTATCCACCGCCAAGCCGAAAAAGCCATAGGCCAATATATCGATGGATTCTACAATTCCCAGAGGTGGACTTCCGCGCTCGGCTACGAATAGCCGTTCGCATTCGACTCCGTGTCGGCAATAACAGTTTGAATGTCTCTCCACGCAAGCCGGGCAGCTCCAATATGAAATTCCAGGATTTAAAGACAAAACCCAAAATCGTCTTGGCCATTTGCCCACCGATGGTTCTCATGCTCATCCTTGCCGGTGTCGTGGTCAACAGCATTGGCTCCATCGTCGAGACCGAAAAGGCGGTCGACCACACCCATGAGGTGCTGAGCGAGGCTGCAGCCATCACGCGTTCGGCCGTGGACATGGAAACCGGCATGCGCGGTTACCTGCTGGCTGGTCAGGAAGAGTTTCTGGCCCCCTATAACGCAGGCGAGAATAGAACCTACGTTGGTCTCGCGGCACTGCGGAAGACAGTCACCGATAACCCAAAGCAGGTCGAGCGGTTGGACGATATCCGGGATGTCCTCAGGGAATGGCAGGAAAACGTCACCGAAGTGACCATCGATCTACGCCGCGAAATCGGCGACGCCAAAACCATGAACGACATGGCCGAGTTGGTCGGTGCGGCCAACGGCAAGGTGTACTTCGATAGGTTCCGCGGCCAGATCGCAACCTTCATCGAACAGGAACTCAAGCTGTTGGAAATCCGCCGTATTCAGTCCAACAATGCCCGCGAACTAGTCGGCAAAAATTTCGAGAGAGTCGATCAGACCGGCGCCTGGGTCAATCACACCCTTGAAGTGCTGGCCGCCGCCGATGCGTTATTGAGCACCGCGGTGGATATGGAGACCAGCATGCGCGGCTATCTTCTGACCGGAGAAGGAGAGTTCTTGGATCCGTATGGAGACAGCGAACGGAATCTATTTGTAAACCTGGACAAGCTCAATCGAATGGTCAACGACAATTCGGCCCAGGTAGTCCGGCTCAAGGAGACCAAACAGGCAATTCGGAACTGGATCGATCAGGTGTCGGAGCCTGCTATATCGGAACGCCGGGATAACCAATCAGGACGAACGAGCCTAAACGAAATCGGCGATCTGATAGCGAAAGATGGGGGTAAGAAATTCTTCGCCACCTTCCGTATGCAGCTCGCCGCCTTCAAAGATGTCGAACTTACTCTGATGGAGCAAAGGCGGCTCGGAGCTGTTGCTGCGAAAAGGCTGGTCAATGACAATCTTGATATCTTGGCTGAAAACGATGCGTGGGTGTCCCATACCAATCAGGTAATCCTGAACGCCAACGCTATCTTGACGGCGGCCGTGGACATGGAGACCGGCATGCGCGGCTACCTGCTTGCCGGAAAAGAGGAATTCCTTGAGCCATACCGAAACGGGATCGCCAATTTCTATCGTCGCATCGACGCTCTGATCGACTTGGTCGGAGACAACCAGGCCCAGGTGCAACTGTTGAAGAAGTCCGAGGAAACTATCAGGGACTGGCAAAGGGAGGTCACCGAGCCGTCCATCCAATTGCGCCACTCCATTGGCGATGCAAAGACCATGGACGACATGGCGGATCTGATCGGCGAGGCGCGGGGCAAGCGCTACTTCGACAAATTCCGAAATCTCATGGCTGCCTTCGAAATGGAGGAACGTAACTTGATGGAGGTTCGCCAGATCGCCAATCTGAATACCATCGACACCACCTATTGGGTGATAGGGGCCTTTACCGTTATCGCACTGATCATTGGTGGTTTGTCGACATGGTTGATTGGCAACAGCATCGCCAATCCGCTCGCCACCACGACCAAAGCCATTCAACGCTTGGCCAACGGAGACACCAGCACCAGGATTGGAGACACCGGCCGACGTGACGAACTCGGGGTTTTGGCCTTGGCCTTCAATTCCATGGCCGATCAACTGATCGAAAAAGACAAGCGCGTCGAAGAGGAAAACAATGTTCGCAGGCGGGCGGAGGAGGCGTTGAGGGACAGTGAGCTGCAAAATCGGCAACACCTGTCTCAACTGGAGCAGGTTCTACGCTCAACCACCGTTTCTGTCATGGCGGCCGCACTGTCGCATCAACTCAATCAGCCTCTTGGCTCGATCGTAAATTTTGGGCGGGGGAGCTTGCGGCGGCTTGAGTCCAACAAGTCGAGCCGAAGAAATCTGAAGCACGCACTGGAACAAATTTGCAATGAAGCGGAGCGGGCGGCAAACATACTTCGAAATATTAAAGACTACATTCGTGGGGTGCAAACAGAGGAATCGGTGGAAGACATCAATAGGCTCGTGGCCAAAGCGATCAAGTTGCTCGAGCCCCAATTGAATGAACGAAAGGTCAGTGTCGACCTGGATTTTGTCGAAAAACCACTACCCGCTTCCGTGATCCCGATTGAGATCGAACAAGCCATCATCAATTTGGCCCAAAATGGTATCGAAGCGATCGAGGACGGCTACGTGGTAAATCGAAAGATAACTGTTCGCACATTTTTGGACGACAAGGATATTGTCCACGTCAGTTTTACCGATACGGGAAGAGGCGTTCCTCTGGAACTGAAGAACAGCTTGTTCGAGCCGTTTAGGTCAACCAAACCATACGGAATGGGCATGGGGCTCGCGATAAGCCGCATCATAATCGAAAAACACAGAGGAGAGTTGTCGTTGGAGGCGAGCGCGCCGATTGGCACCACAATCCAATTTACTTTGCCGTCAGCTGAGAGAGTGGCTGCCCATGCCTGATGACGTCAAAATTTACCTGTTGGATGACGACGAGGTATCGCGGGAATCCTTACATTATTTGATGGAGTCTGTCGGCCTCGATGTCACCTCCAGCAGCCAACCGCTTGAATTTCTTGAGATATGCAAACATGACGCACCAGGTTGCGCGATAATCGATCTCCGGCTTCCAATAATGAGCGGCATTGACGTATTGATGAAGCTGCGGATGCGGGAGAACTCAATTCCTGTGGTCATCATTACGGCTTATGGAACCGTGCGAACGACTGTAGATGCACTAAAACAAGGTGCGGTGGATGTTTTCGAAAAGCCGTTAGACGACCAGGAATTTCTTGACTGTATTCAAAAATGCATCGAGACGGATTTTGCTTCTTGGCAGGCTCAGAAATTCATGTCGACAGTGCGGCGGCAGGTCGCGACTTTGACGGTTCGAGAACGCCAAGTCTTCGATCATATAGTTGCGGGTGAGACCAACAAGAAAGTGGGCAATGACCTTGGGATCAGCCCACGCACGGTCGAGAACCACCGCGCGAGCATTCTGGCAAAAATGGACGCGAGGTCCGTTGCCGCTCTTGTCGCAAAAATTGACGGGATCAATCGCCTTTAGGGGAATTTTCTCCCCAGCATCTGGGAAAATACACAGGCAATTGAGTACTCGCCCGGATTCATAAAATTATCAGCAAGTTTTACCATCGGCACAGGTTCCCGGTGCGCTATCCGATTCGTACATCGGGTTTAGACCGCTGAAGCCTGTGTTGGGTCAGGATTGAACCCTATAATCAGCATGTCGCATAGTACTTCAAGGCTAACTGCAAAATAATGTATTTGAGCTTTAGTTAAAGCAATAATAGGAGTATGAAAAATTTAAAAGTATACGCCATTACTATATTTTTAAGCTCCTTCCTGCTTTTTCAAGTTCAACCTATTATCGCAAAACTTATTTTACCGTGGTTTGGCGGAAGCTCAGCTGTCTGGACAACCTGTATGCTGTTTTTTCAGATATCCTTATTGGGGGGATACGCTTATGCCCATTTATTAACAAAGCACCTAAAGTTATCCGCGCAGCCTTTGGTACATATCTCACTGTTGTTTCTGTCACTTGCGTTCTTGCCGATCGCGCCCGACGATGCATGGAAACCTGTCGATCCACAGAATCCCGTTTGGAAAATACTGGTGCTTCTGTTTTTTTCGATCGGTGCGCCCTTCCTGCTTGTCGCGTCCACAAATCCCTTGCTGCAACATTGGATCGGGTCGACGACGCGAGCAGCCTTGCCCTACCGTCTTTATGCACTGTCAAATATTTCGTCATTGTTGGCGTTGATCTCATACCCCTTCCTCGTAGAACCATTCATCGGTCTGAGAGAGCAAACAATCATCTGGTCCATTGGCTACGTGACCTTTGTGTTTGGTGCAACGTGGTGTGCGGTTCAGATTCGCAAACTACAGCAGACAAAATTTCAGAACGAACAAAATACTGGTTCTCGGGCCAAATCTTCAATCGCTAAGGAAATGGATGGGACAGCGGAAAATCCCCAGAATAGCATTCTATGGTTCTCCCTCTCAGCTTGTGGGGTCGTTTTGTTGCTGGCAACAACCAATCAAATGACTCAAGACATTCCTCCTATTCCTTTCCTTTGGATATTACCGCTGAGTATTTATCTGTTGTCTTTCATTATTTGTTTCGATCACAGCCGGTGGTACATTCGCGGCGTTTGGGTAACCGGATATTGTTTAAGCCTGATACCGATGATTTTTCTTCTTTTCTTTGGAAAATTGACGGGAGCAGTATTTCAAATTGGTCAATATTCCCTCATCCTGTTCACGGCTTGCATGATATGTCACGGTGAGCTCGTCCGACTGAAACCTTCCGTAAGGCGGCTGACTTCCTTCTATTTGACTATGGCTCTTGGCGGCGCCTTTGGCGGTATTTTTGTAGCCGTGGTGTCTCCATTTATTTTCAATACCTATTTTGAATTTCAGATCGGTGTGTTTTGTACGGGACTTTTAGCATGGATTTGCAGACGTCAAGAGGCGATCCATACATTAGGGGAGTTAGAGAACGGTCGGAAGAACAATGAGCGGAGTAAGAAACGGTCTAGGAAAAAGATTCTAATTTTGAAAAAGCAAAGATACATTACGATTTTTTGCGGCCTTGGTGGGTTGGTGCTGATCTCCTTTTTTATCCTCCATTTCGATCTCACGCATCGTAATTTCCTGATGCAGAGCAGAAATTTTTATGGAATCTTGGGTGTTAAGGCATCTAAGAACCAACCAGGACAAGAGGTACGCGAGCTTGTGGACGGCACTACCATACACGGCAGTCAAATCATGACCCCTAAATTTCGGAGGGTAGCAACCGGGTATTTTCGGTTCGACAGTGGGATCGGTGTGTCGATTCGATTTCTTGAATACTCCGGGCCGTTGCATATGGGGGTTATCGGGCTCGGTGCGGGGACTATTGCGTCATATGGAAAGAAAGACGACGTTATTCGATTTTACGAAATCAATCCGGCTGTCGTGAATGTCGCCGATGAATATTTTTATTTCCTGAAGGATAGTCCCGCAGATACCTCGATTGTTCTTGGGGATGGAAGGATTTCCCTTGAACGCGAACTTAAAGAAAAAGGTAGCCAGCAGTTTCACATCCTAGCTGTGGATGCATTCAGCAATGATGCGCCTCCGGTTCATCTTTTAACTAAAGAGGCTTTCGACTTATACTGGAAGCATCTGAACGAAGATGGTATT
The DNA here is from genome assembly GCA_027295145.1 of Alphaproteobacteria bacterium. Lineage (GTDB taxonomy): Bacteria > Pseudomonadota > Alphaproteobacteria > JAPULJ01 > JAPULJ01 > JAPULJ01. The sequence continues at coordinate 5,487 of JAPULJ010000015.1, forward strand.
TTGGCTTTCAATATTAGTAATGCACATCTTGATTTGTCACCTGTTGTCCGTAATTTGGCGAGGGTATCCGGAAAACGGGCGGTTTTTGTTAGAATGGGTCCCGACCTATTTAGCCGTCTCTCATCGTATTGGGTTCTCGTTACCAGCAACAAAAAGTTTCTGAGTGATCAGCGGGTGATAAGACATATTACTCCATGGGAAGACAGTGCGCCGGAGGCCATACTGTGGACAGACGATTACAGCAATTTGGCGTCTGTCCTTAGCAGCGATTCCGGCACAATGTATGTTTTCGAACGATTGCTCCAAATTATGCGGCGAGGCGTGGAGTCTCGGTAAGCTGTCCTGCGCGCCGCCGCTGCAATGGCGCGGCGTGGCATCGATTTTTCCTAAACCAACGAGCCGAACGGCTCGGGCGGCGTTTCGCTCAGGAGATCCTGGACCGCCGCGAGCGCTTGGTCGAGGATCGCGCGGCTGGCCGGCGCGCCGTGGCAGAGGCGCACCGCGTGGGTCAGGTTGCTGCGGCCGACGGCGAAGGCCTCCGCCGGCGTGACCCCGACGCCCCGGCGCTTGGCCTCGGCGGCAAAGTCGGCCGAGCGCCACGGTTCGGGCAGGTGCAGCCAGAAGTGCAGGCTGCCGTCCGGGCAATCGACCCGGTGGCCCTGTAGCGTGTCCAGAACCTGACCGCGGCGCGCGGACATCTCCGCGCGCCGGGCTTCGAGAATGCGCGCCGCGGTGCCGTCCCGGATCCAGCGCGCGGCGATCTCGGCGGTCAGTGGGGTGGCCATCCAGCAGACCGTGCGCAGCGCCGAAGCGATCCGGTCGAAACTTCCCTCGGGTGCGGCAATGAAACCGACCCGCAGGCCCGGCGCGGTGGTCTTGGACAGGCTGGTGATGAAGTAGCCGCGTTCCGGCGCGAAGCTGGAAATCGGTGGCGGCGCCTTGGGCGCCATCAGGCGGAAGATGTCGTCCTCGACGATCGCGACACCGTGGCGCGTGGCGATCTCGGCGATCGCGCGGCGGCGTGTCTCGGGCAGGGTCACGGTGGTCGGGTTATGCAGGGTCGGGATGCAATACAGCGCTTTCACGTCGTTGTTGCGGCAGGCGGCCTCGAAAGCCTCGGGCAGCAGCCCCTCGCCGTCGAGCGGCAACCCGTCGAGGCGCAGACCCAGCATGCGTGCGGCGAGTTGCACGCCGGGATAGGTCAGCGCCTCGGTCAGGATGCGATCGCCCGGCCGGGTCAAGGCCGCGAAGGTCACCAGGATGGCGTGCTGGGCGCCGGCGGTGATGGCGATGCGCTCGGCCGGCGCCTCGAGCCCGTAGCGGGCCAGCCATTGACTGGCGGCGGCACGGTGGGCAGGCAGACCGGCGTGGCTCTGATAGGCGAGCAGGGCCGCGCTGTCGGGGGCGGCGGCGATCGCGTTCAGGGTCGCACGTAGCGCCTGTTCCTCGCCGCCCGATGGCGGGAAGTTGAAGTTGAGGTCGATGAAGCCGGGCCCGGCATCGGGCGCGACGGTCATGACCTGGGCCTCGAGCGGCAGGGCGGCACGCACGAAAGTGCCGCGTCCGACCTCGCCCGAAACCAGGCCTCGGCGTCCAGCCTCGGCATAGGCGCGGCTGACCGTGCCGACCGTGACCCCCAGGCGCCAGGCCAGGTCCCGGTGGGTGGGCAGGCGCTCGCCGGCGGCGAAGCGCCCGGCGGCGAGGTCGTTGGCCAGCGCGTCGGCGATGGCGATATACCGGGGTCCGGTCCGGCCTTCGAGACTGGGTTGCCAGATTGTCATGGTGACAATGTTCCAATTGACTCGCGGTAACAGATACAATTATTTATCATATTAGCACAATCGTTGCAAATTCCTTGAAAATTCGGTGAATTGAATGCATACAATATCGAAACACGCTGGCCCGATGGACGCCTCAGATGGCCGGACTGGCGCTGGTTATTTACGTGACGGGGTCCCGACCGCTGTGGTCCGGGGTTTTGAAGTCCTGTTGCTGTGGCAGAGTCGTGCCAACCAACGCCATGCATTGGCGCATCTCGATGATAGGATGCTACGCGATCTCGGCCTGAGCCGGGCCGAGGCCGTCTGGGAATCGCGCAAACCGTTTTGGCGCGCGTGATCTCCGCCACCGTCATGTCGAACTGTCACCTAACAGGGGCCCCAGGGCGAATTCATGCCGATCGTTCTCGCTGCCGCGCCGATTCTGATCTCGGTGGTTATGATCCTGGCGTTGCGGCAGTCGGCGTTGCGCGCCGGGGCCGCCGGCCTGGCAACGGCGTTGCTGGTGGCCTTGCTGGCGCCGGGATACCGCATGGTTCTGGGCGACCTGGGCCGCGCCTTGCTGTCGGGGGTCCTCACCACGCTGCTGGTGTCCTACGTGCTGTTCGGCGGGCTCCTGCTTTACAGTATGCTGCGCGAGGCCGGGGCGCTCACCGCGCTGGCCGAGGCGTTGGCCAAGGCTGTGCCCGATCCATCGCGCCGGGCGTTGATCCTGGTGCTCGGCCTGTCGGTGTTTTTCGAGTCGTCGACCGGATTCGGGATCGGCATCGTGGTCGCGGCGCCGCTGTTCGTCGCGCTGGGCTACCGGCCGCGGGATGCGGCGCTGCTGGCGCTGGCGGGGCAGTGCGCCGTGACTTGGGGCGCGTTGGCGATCGGCACGACGCTGGGCGCGGCGTTGACCGGGGTGCCGGCGGCGCGGCTCGGCGTGTTGGCCGCGCCCTTGAGCCTGCCGCTGATTCTGCTGTGCGGCGGCGCGGCGCTGTGGCTGACCGGCGGCGCGGCGGCGTTGCGACGGAGCTGGGCCGAGATGCTGCTCTACAGCGGCCTGTTGGCGGCGGCATTGGCGGCGGCCAGCCACTGGGTCGGGATCGAGGTGGCCGGCATGATCGGTGGCCTGGCGGTCGCCGGCGCCGGCTTCGCGATCGGCCGCGTAGTGGACCGCGGCGCCCGGGAACCGCTGTACGACCGGGCGCTCGCCCGCGCGGCCGCGCCGTTCGGGCTTTTGCTGCTGTTCCTGCTTGCAACCCGGCTGGTGCCGCCCTTGCGCGAAGGGCTGGGCGGAGCCGTGGTGTTGCGGGTTCCCGAACTCGGGTTCAGCCTGCCGTTTCTCTACCATCCGGGGTTCTGGTTGGTCTTGACCGCGCTGGTTTCGGTGCCGTTGCTCCGGATCGGGCTTGGACAACTCGCCGCGGCGGCGGCCGGCACGCTCCGTCCGTGGCTGGTCGCGACGTTCGCGGTAGCCGGCTTCCTGTGTTTTTCACAGATCATGGTCGCCTCGGGCATGACGCTCGCCTTGGCCGAAGCGGTCGCGGCGGCCACGGGGCGCGGCTATCTGTTGCTGTTGCCCCTGGTCGGAGGCCTGGGCGGTTTCCTGACCGCCAGCAACGCCGGCTCCAATGCCATGTTCGCCGGCTTCCAGGAGGCCATGTCGGCGCGCCTGGATCTGCCCGAGGATCTGGCGATCGCGGCCCAGAACGCGGCCGGGGCCAACACCACCCTGGCCTCGCCGGGGCGCGTGGTCCTGGCCGCCGCGGTCACCGGCCTCGCGGGCCAGGAGGGCAGGCTGATGCGGCCGGCTTTGGGCCTGGCGGCGGGCGGCCTGATCGGCCTGGCCGCAATGCTGTGGGTGTGGATCGGGTAGCGCCTTTGCAATGGGCGTCGGCGCGCGGCACCATGGCGCGAGCAACGGTGGCCACAACGGCAACAGGAGACACCCATGGCCGGCTATATCATCGCCCGGGTCAACGTGACCGATCCCGAGAAATACCAGGACTACACCGCCGTGACGCCGGGGCTGATCGCCAAGCACGGTGGCCGCTTCATCGTGCGCGGCGGCGAGACCGCGACCCTCGAGGGTCCGGAGGAAACCGGCCGCATCGTGGTGATCGAGTTCGATTCTCTCGAACAAGCCAAGGCGATGTACGAGTCAGCGGAATATCAGGCGGCGATAAAGCTGCGCGCGGGCGCGGCCACCGCACAGTTCTTGGCGGTTGCGGGCGTCTGACGGCGGTATCCCAGGGAAGGCCGACACCATGACCGCGCCGATCGCTCCGGCCGTCGAACGGACCGCAGTCGGCCGGCAGGCAGCCGTGCTGCTCGCCGCCTATGGCGCCGTGGCGATCTGGGGCGCGACCCCGCTCGCGACCAAGGTGGCGGTCGCCGGACTCGATCCCCTCGCCGTCGGTCTGCTGCGCACCCTGCTGGCCGGGATCGTGGCGCTGCCGTTGATTCTTCTCGGCCGGATCAAGGCGCCCCGGAGCGGTCCCGCGCGGGTCCACCTCGCGGTCTCGGCGCTCGGCGGTTTTGTGATCTTCCCGCTGCTGTTCAGCTATGGGATCCAGCTCACCACCGCCGGCCACGGCGCGTTGCTGCTCGGCATCCTGCCGGTGCTGACCGGGCTGATCGCCGCGTTGCTGGAGCGCCGCCTGCCCAGCGCGCGCTGGTGGTGGGGTTGCGCGATCGCCATCGGCGGCACCGCGCTCTTGGTCGGCGCGCGCTTCGATCTCTCTCTGGCGGACGGCAGCTTGCGCGGCGATCTGCTGGTGCTGGCCTCGGCGGTGGCGGCGTCGGCGGGCTATGTGACCGGCGCGCGCGCGGCGCGCGAGATCGGGACCTGGGCGGTCACGCTCTGGGGCCTGGTGCTGGGCAGTCTCGTTTGGCTGCCAGTGCTGCCGTTCGTATTTGGCGAGGGCGAGGCGGCCGCGGCGGGTGCGCTCGCCTGGAGCGCGGTGCTCTTCATGGCGCTGCTGTCCTCGATCCTGGGCTACGGCGCCTGGTACTGGGCGCTCGGTCAGGGTGGCATCGGACGCACCGGACTGGCCCAGTTCGCTCAGCCGTTGGTCGGCGTGGCGCTCGCCGTGGCGCTGCTCGGCGAAGCCATGACCTGGCCCATGGCGGCCGCCGCTGGCGCGATCTTGGCCGGCGTCGCGCTCGCCCGCGGCCGTGCGTGAGACCGTGAGACGATGAACCCCACAATGGAGAATTCGACATGACCGACATACCGATCTATCAGGTGGACGCCTTCGCCTCGCAAGTCTTTGCCGGCAACCCGGCGGCGGTCTGCCCCCTCGACGCCTGGCTGCCCGACGATCTCATGCAGGCGATCGCGCTGGAGAACAACCTCGCCGAGACCGCGTTTTTGGTGCCGCGCAATTCTAGCTCAGAGGGCGATGGCGCCGAATACGATTTGCGCTGGTTCACCCCGGCTCACGAGGTCGATCTCTGCGGCCACGCGACGCTCGGCAGTGCCTACGTGATCGCCAACCACCTGAACGGTGGCGCTACCGAGATGCGCTTCCACTCGCGCAGCGGATTGCTCACGGTAACCCGGGACGGCGATGACTACACCCTGGACTTCCCGGTGCTGCCGCCCAAGCGGATCGACGACGACCCGGCGGTCGCGGATGCCTTGGGCGCGGCGCCCAAAGAACTATGGGACCAAATGGACATGATGGCGGTGTTCGCCAGCGAGGCCGAGATCGCCGCCCTCGCTCCCGACTTGGGCAAGGTCGCGGCGCTCGACACCCGCGGTCTCATCGTCACCGCGCCCGGCGATTCTTGCGACTTCGTGTCGCGCTTCTTCGCACCGCGCGCCGGCATCCCCGAGGACCCGGTGACCGGTTCGGCGCACTGCATCTCGACCCCCTACTGGGCCGAGCGACTCGGCAAGGCAAAGATGTCCGCGCGCCAGATTTCGGCGCGCGGCGGCGCGCTCGAGGTCGAACTGCGTGGCGAGCGGGTGCTGATTTCCGGCCACGTCGCACCCTACATGGAGGGCCGCATCCGTGTCTGATCGGGCGGTCGAGATTCGGCCCGCCGCCGGCACCGAGGACATGGCGACCCTGCGCGCGCTGTTCCTCGAG
>JAPULJ010000150.1 GCA_027295145.1 Alphaproteobacteria bacterium
GTGCAGCGGCAGGCCAAGCGCGCCCCAGACATCTAGCATGGCCTCGACCAGACGGTCCATCGATTCGTCACTGTGAAGGGGCGATGGGGTGAAGCGCTGTCGTGCGGTGCCGCGCGGCACCGTCGGGTAGTTGATCGGCTGGACGTAAATGCTGTGGCGATCGAGCAGCATGTCCGAAGCCTGCTTGCATTTGACCGGATCGCCGACCTGGACCGGCACGATATGGCTTGCCGAGTCCATCACCGGCAGACAGGCATCGGCGAACAATCGCTTCAGCCGTGCCGCGCGTTCTTGATGGCGCTCGCGCTCCTTGGTGCTCACCTTGAGGTGGCGCACCGAGGCCAGCGCCCCGGCCGCCACCGCCGGCGGCAGCGAGGTCGTGAAGATGAAGCCCGAGCCGTAGCTGCGCACGACATCGCAGAGATCGGCCGAGGCCGCGATATAGCCGCCCATCACGCCGAAGGCCTTGGCCAGCGTGCCGTTGATTACGGTGGGCATGTGCATCACCCCGTCACGCTCGGCGATGCCGCCGCCGCGGGGCCCGTACATGCCGACCGCGTGGACTTCGTCGAGGTAGGTGATGGCGTTGTAGCGCTCGGCCAATTCGCAAATCTCGCCGATCGGGGCGATGTCCCCGTCCATCGAATAGACCGATTCGAAGGCCACCAGCTTGGGCCGGTCCGGCGGCGCGTCCTTCAGCAGATTGCGCAGGTGTTCGAGGTCGTTGTGCTTCCAGATGCGCTTGTCGCTGCGCGATGACTTGATGCCGTGGATCATCGAGGCGTGATTGAGCTCGTCGGAAAAGACGATGCAGCCGGGCAGCATCGAGGCCATCACCGACAGGCTGGTCTCGTTGGCGTTGTAACCCGAAGTGAACAACAATGCCGCTTCCTTGGCATGCAAATCGGCCAGCTCGCGTTCGAGCAGCACATGCATGTGGTTGGTGCCCGAGATGTTACGGGTTCCTCCGGCGCCGGCGCCGCACTTCTCGATGGCCTCGTGCATTGCGGCGCGGACCTTTTCGTTCTGGCCCATGCCGAGATAGTCGTTCGAGCACCAGACAGTGACATCTTCGACCCCGCCGCCGGTATATCTTGTGGCGCGCGGAAAATCCCCCGCATGTCGTTCGAGGTCGGCGAAGACGCGGTATCGGCCCTCTTCACGCAAACGGGCGATCGCGTCGGCAAAGATCTTATCGTAGTCCATGGACCCGATTGTCCGGTAATTACGTTACCTATTCGTTGATATTTAGCAGAATATTTACCATTTCGCGCGCCTAAAATGAACGGGCTGGGTCAATTTGTCGCGATGGGGAATTGGCGGCGGTTGAGCCGTCGAGCGAAACGTCTATTTTGTTTCCTGTCCCGCCGACAGTCATTTCGAGCGGAGGGAGCATTCTGGCCGGCGATCGGCTCGAGGCCAACCCAAATTTCTCCCTCTCACCCTGACCCACTGTCCCAAGGAGAGCGCGCGATTGCAAGGTTCGCTCAGCGCCCTAGAAGCACTTCGCCGCCACCATCTTTTGCGTCAGCTGCGCGAAAGTCATCTTCTCGGGATGCAGGGTGATGTTGAAGATCTTGGCGTTCCCCGATGGGCTGGGGGCGATCTTGATCAGCGCTGCACCGGCGATTTTCTTGAGTTGCGCGGCCGAGCATTTGGGTGACAGGATCGCCCGGGTTTCTTTTGCCGCTTGGGCGGCGAAAGGCAGCACCATAAAGGCGAGCACCGCCGGCAGGATGATTGGTATCCGCATCAAATTCGCTCCTTTGCTTGATTATGGGTGTTTTTGATTTCTTCTGATGTACCAGGGGCAACCGGTGCCATCGTATTATACGAGGCCAAAGCCCAAAACATTTCCGAACTATTGTGAGGGCCCGTCGCCCGACTACCTGGCCAGCGCGCCCAACGCTTCGCGGACGCCTTGAGCAAGCGTCCCCTGCCAGTACGGTTTCATCAACAATCGAACCCCCCTTATCCAACCGGCCCTGATGGATGATCGAGTTCTAGACGCCAACCCGTACAACCTCTCGATAGATCGTATCGAAGCCTTCGGCCATTCTCTCAACGTTGAATTCAGAGACGATTCGCTTTCGGGACTTCGCGCCTAACTGTTTGCGCTTGCTCCTCATTCGCTTAAACCTTCGAACGGCCTCGACCAGAGCAGTGACATCTCCCGGCGGAATAACGGCGCCGCAATCTGCGATCATCCGCCGAGCATCGCCCACATCGGTCGCCACGACCGGCAGGCCAGTCGCCATGGCTTCCGCTATGGAATTCGAGAACCCCTCGCCGAAGGCTGAAGTCAGAACAAACACATCCAGCGCATTGAGCACGCTTGGGATATCGCTACGCTCGCCAAGCTTGATGAGCCCCGGCGCGTCGGGCAGAGACTCGGTGTTTTTGCCTATTACGAGGCAGCGAACGCCGTCAAGCCGGCGCAGTGCCGAGACGAGCATCGGGTAGTCTTTCATCGGATCCACGCGCGCCACCATGCCGATGAGAAAATCGTCTTCGCCGACCCCCAGTTCCTCCCGCACCTTCAGACGGCCGGCGCCATCGGGAGCGAACTTGTGGAAATCAAATCCATTGTCGACGACGGTAAACATCTTTGGCCTGTAGCCAATTTGGCGGTGCCATGCCAGACCCGCCTCGGAATTCGCGATGACCCCGGTTGGCATCCACGACAACCAGGCGCACAGCCGAACCACCAACCGCAACAGTGGCCCGTATCGCGAAAAATCCATATCCGAGCATCGCACTCCCCAGAATAGGTGCGTTTTCTTCCAGCGACCGGACAGTATCAACGCGAGAAGGGTGGATAAGTCTGCGTGATACATCCAGCTTTGGATGATATCGGGTTGTTCCTTGCGGATAATCCGGGCAAGCCGGATTAGGCCGCGAAAGCTGGGAACTCCCCGACGCATGCCCAGCGTCCTTACGTCAATCCCCGCAGCACGAAGGCGCTGGATATCGTCGTTTCTGGCCAGAAGGCTTACAACCTTCGCACGCTGCCTGGCCTCGTCGGTATACGTGACAAGATTTTCGAGGGCTGCCTCAGCGCCCCCGATACCGAGCCCCGTGATAACATGCAGAATATTAAGCTTGTCCATATTCCGTATTGATCGGCTGGCAACAGCGAGTAATCATCGCCATTAAACGCCCCGTGGAATCTCAGAATACGGCTTGGCTAGCTGTTCCGCCAGCAAACTGGAGCAATCCGCAAGAGCTCTAAGCAGCTTTGCTTCGATTAATGCTCCGCGGTCGGTCGTCCTAAGCTGACTATAGATGGCAGTGAAGTTCTGAGCTTGATTTAGGTCAAACACCACCCGATTTCCGCCGCTCTATGCAGCCCGCGCCGCGCGTTTCCGCTCGTGCTCTTTTAGGAGTTTCTTGCGAATTCGGACCGACCCGGGCGTGACTTCGACCAACTCGTCGTCGTCGATGAACTCAAGCGCGTATTCGAGCGTCGTTTGGATCGGTGGCGTAAGGACGATATTTTCATCGGTGCCCGCAGCACGCATGTTGGTCAACTGTTTTCCCTTGAGCGGGTTGACGACCAAATCGTTAGCCCGTGCATTTATGCCGATGACCATTCCCTCGTAGACCTCGGTCGCGTGGCCAATGAATAGGCGGCCCCGCTCCTGCAGGTTGAAAAGGGCAAATGCCAGAGCTTTGCCGTTGGCCTTGGCCACCAGGACGCCATTCTGGCGCTGGGCGAGTTGACCACCGAGCCTCGGACCGTATTTTTCGTAGGTGTGATAGATCAGTCCGGTACCCGACGTCGCGGTCAGGAAAATCGAGCGTAAACCGATCAGGCCCCGGCTCGGGATCAGATAATCGAGGCGAACCCGGCCCTTGCCGTCGGGGGTCATTTCACGCACCTCACCACGGCGCTCGCCGAGCATTTCCATGACTGCGCCCTGGTGTTGCTCCTCGATGTCGACAATGAGGCTCTCGAACGGCTCGCAAATCTTGCCGTCGATCGTCTTGAGGATGACCTCGGGGCGGGATATCGCCAACTCGTAGCCCTCGCGCCGCATATTCTCCACCAGGATCGACAGGTGCAACTCGCCCCGGCCGGAGACCTTGAATTTGTCCGGATCTTCGGCCGGCTCGACTCGCAGCGCGACATTGTGGATCAACTCCTGCGCCAAGCGTTCGCGCAGGTTACGGCTCGTTACATACTTTCCCTCACGGCCGGCAAAGGGAGAATCATTGACCTGGAACGTCATCGATATTGTCGGCTCGTCGACGATCAACGCGGGCAGCGCCTCGACCGTCTCGGGATCGCATATCGTCTCGGAGATCTTGAGCCCGTCGATGCCGGTAAAGGCGATAATTTCGCCGGCCACGGCCTCATCGAGCTCGACTTTCTCAAGCCCCATAAAGCCCAAAATCTGAAGCATCCTTCCGGCTCGGCTTCGGCCATCGGCGCCGACCACGGTGACGTTCGAGTTGCGGCCAATTCGCCCCCGCTGCACCCGGCCTATACCGATCACGCCGACATAGCTCGAATAATCGAGCGCGCTGATCTGTAATTGAAATGGCCCATTGGGATCGACATCGGGCGGCGGTACATAATCGACTATGGTTTGGAACAAGACGTTCATATCCGACGGCCGCTTCGATAGATCCGCCGTCGCCCAACCTTCGGTTGCCGAGGCAAACACCACAGGAAAATCGAGCTGTTCGTCGCTGGCCCCCAAACGGTCGAACAGATCGAATGTCTGGTCGACCGCCCAGTCCGGCCGGGCGCCCTGACGATCCACCTTGTTGACGACGAGGATGGGCTTTAGGCCCGCCTCAAGAGCCTTGTTGGTCACGAAACGGGTCTGCGGCATCGGTCCCTCGACCGCATCGACTAACAGCAGCACCGAATCGACCATCGACAGGCCGCGCTCCACTTCGCCGCCGAAATCGGCGTGGCCCGGCGTATCGACAATGTTGATACGGCAGCCGTTCCAATCGATGGCGGTGTTCTTGGACAGGATCGTGATGCCGCGCTCGCGTTCGAGCTCGTTCGAATCCATCACGCGCTCCTGCAACTCCCCGAACTCTGAGAGGGTACCGGATTGACGTAAGAGCTGGTCGACGAGCGTCGTCTTGCCGTGATCGACATGGGCGATGATGGCGATGTTACGCAGATGTTTGATTGAATCGTTCATCGTCGAGGCTCGGCAGGTCAGGTCGTCCAGAATAGGCCCGCCGCACTTATGACGCCGACGGCGCTAGAAAATGGATACAGCGTAGTCGAAGTGATCCGGTGTGGCAGCGCCGCAAATAACCGGCGCATATCGGGCTTTTCGCGACACAATGTTGCATCGCGACAAATGGAGGCAGGGTTTGCCGATGTCAAGCGCAAGGCCCAGTGCGGCTTTCCGGATTCGGCTCTACCGATGGGACTAGCGGATAGAATCAAACGTTTGGGCACCATAATTTGGATTCTGCCCACTAGAGCAAGATGTTATGAACTGAACACGGTTAGATGGGGTCAAGTGGTCCTTCTTGCAGGAGCGGGGCGCCGCGCGATGCAGGGTATCGAGCAAGTCTCGCGACGCATCCGAAGGACCGCTTGACCCCACCGGACGCCGGGTTTCCTTCTCGCCGTGGTAGCGTTGCGCCCCTTTGCCGATACACCGGCATCGCCTTGCGGCGCGCGCCTTGCCACGACGAAAGGAAACACGGTCAAACCGTATCAAATTTATAACATCATGCTCTAGGACATTGACTCATAAACACGCAGCCAAATTCGGATTGAAGCCCGCTATACACCGGCGAGGCTACAAGGTGCCATATTTTGTCTTATACTTAAGTATCGAGAGCTCGACACGGCAGGTCAGTACCCGGAGCGGCCAATTTTTTGGTTGCCCACCTCGTGGCCGCATAAACTCTTTGAATAGGAGGGTTTCGCGATGGCTACGGAAAAAACATTTAAGGATGTACAAGTCACATCGAGCGAGATTGAAATCCGCAAGATCGGCTTGAAAGATCTCTGGCAGGCGTTGAAGGAAGGCTTCGACGACTTTAATGCCAAACCGAGCCATGTCGTGTTCCTGTGCGTAATATATCCGCTATTCGCCCTCCTCCTGACACTGATTCTGACTGGCCAAAATCTACTGCATCTCGTCTTTCCGATGGTCGCGGGCCTCACTCTTCTCGGCCCCGTCGTTTCGATTGGTCTTTTTGAAATGAGCCGACGTCGCGAACTCGGGCTCGACGTCACCTGGAGCTCATCGTTCGGTTTTGTCCACTCCTCCACATTCGCTCCCATACTTGCGCTTTCGGTGGTGATGATGCTGCTCTATGTGGCCTGGCTGTATATGGCGCAGCTTATTTACTTTGGCCTGTTCGGCGCTGTTCCACCGGTTTCGATCTCGGACTTTGCGACCCAGGTGCTCACAACCCGACAGGGCGGAGCGCTGATATTTTATGGCACTCTTGTAGGGTTCCTTTTTGCCGTCGCGGCGATGGCAATTTCGGTAGTCGCCTTTCCCATGCTCCTGGACAAACAGGTGAGCGCCATGACGGCGGTCAGGACTTCGATCAAAGCGGTAACTTCCAATCTTTTAATGATGGCTATCTGGGGATTAATTGTTGCGGTGCTGTTGGCTGCCGGGTCAATCCTGTTTTTGATCGGCCTCGCCGTGGTGCTACCGATATTGGGCCATTCAACGTGGCATCTGTACCGCAAACTTGTTGAGCCGTAAGGCATATGCGGCGTGCAACGGCACGCTGGTGAACGGAAGTCAACCAGCATCGGAGCATTCAATTCAAATTCGCCAGCGTGTTTCCGCACGGCGAGGATAGGCTTACCTCGCCAAAGTTGCCGCGATCAGGCTTGGTATCTCCCGACGATGGCAACGCTGGAAACGTTTTGGTGGGGAAATCCACCGAGATTGTGGGTCATCCCATAGATCGGATTCTTTAGCTGCCGTTCGTCGGCCCGGCCCTCGATCTGCAGATACATCTCGTAGATCATGCGCAGGCCCGAGGCGCCGATCGGGTGGCCGAAACACTTCAAGCCGCCGTCGATCTGGCACGGGATGCCACCATCGGCATCGTAGAAACCATCCAGCACGTCGCGCCAAGCATTGCCCTCCTCGGAGAGGAACAGGTCTTCCATCGTCACCAGCTCGGTGATCGAAAAGCAGTCATGGCACTCGAACATGCTGATCTGCTCGCGTGGTTTGTCGATGCCGGCCTCCTTGTATGCCCGCTCCGCCGCCCGCCGCGTGGTCATAAAATAACTGCCGTCCCAGGAATTGTGCGAAGCCTCGACGCCGTTGGAGACAGCGAGTTGAAGGGCTTTGACGCTGACGAGATCGGTCTTGCCGAGCGCGCGAGCGATATCCGGCCGGGTGACGATTGCCGCCGCCGAGCCGTCCGAAACCCCGCAGCAATCGAAGAGCCCCAGGGGCTCGGCGATCATCGGCGCGTTCAGCACCGTGTCTATGTCGATTGCCTTGCGCAGATGGGCCTTGGGGTTCTTGGCGCCGTTGGCGTGGCTCTTGACAGAGATTTGGGCCATCGCGCGCTTGAGGTCATCCGCGGCGACCCCGTGCTTGGCCTGGTAAGCGGTGGCCAGCTGAGCGAAACTGCCGGGCGCCGAGGCGTTCGCCCAATACATGTCGTTGAGAACGCCGCGGCCACGCTGGGGCAACCCGCCATACCCGGTATCCTTGAGCTTCTCAACGCCGACCGCGAGCGCGATATCGGCCGCACCGGAGGCGACCGCATAGACCGCGCCGCGAAAGGATTCGGTCCCGGAGGCGCAATAATTCTCAACCCGCGTGACCGGGATGTATGGCAAGCGCAAGGCAATCGCCAGGGGCACGCCGGACTTGCCGACATTGACATCCTCGAAGGCGGTGGAGAACCAGGCGGCGTCGATCTGACTGCGCTCGATACCGGCGTCCTCGAGACATTCCTCGGCTGCCTCGACGATCAGATCGTCGGCCTCCATATCCCATCGTTCGCCGAATTTCGAACACCCCATGCCGAGGATGACGACTTTGTCCTTGATCCCTTGTGGCATCGCGCTCTCCTGTTATTGCGCTGGCCTGTTATTGCGCTGGTCTGTTATTGCGCTGGTCTGTTATTGCGCTGGTCTGTTATTGCGCCGGCGACCGCCTTACGCCGAAAGCATTCTACACTTTTCTGGTATCCGGTGCGGCCTTCCAGAAATATTTGGTAAAACCGCGCCGCTCGTCGAACTGTTTGATGCGAAATACCATGCGCATCGGCATGCCAACTTCGACCCCACCGACATCGACATCGGTCAGGTCAGCCATCAGGCGCCCGCCCTCCTCGAACACTACCATGCCGAAATGGGCCGGCGGGTCGGGGGAATAGGTAAGGTTGTCGGCGGTCCAGCTCTGGATTTTGGCTGGAATATCGGCGAAGGGATGTGGGTCCTGGCTGCGGAAGGCGCCACAGTTGGGGCTCACGCAGGCGTTCGTTCTAGGGAACTGCACGGTCCCGCAAATCCGGCATTTGCCGCCGACGAAACCGAGAATCATGTCGCGCTTTCGGTAGAGCGTGGTCAGGGCGGTTTGCCCGTCGCGCTCGGCGCGAATTCCTTTCTCCTGGGTAACGAGGCCGTTTAAGGCGAGGTAGCGATTGTAGTTGCTCTCGACCCGGCCGCGGGCGAGGGAGCCCTTCACGCCCAGACGTGGCGGCAGGACAGCGAGCGCCTTGGTCGTGCGAAAGAGCAGCGCATCGCACCCCTGTCCCCAGCCGACGACGAGTATGTTCTGCCCCGGTTTAGCGTCCTGCAGCGCGTCGACCAGCATGACCAGCGCATGAGCGGTGCCACTCTCGCCCATGCGATCATGCAACGAGTCGCGCACAGAAGCTTCAGAAATTCCCGCCTCGCTGGCGATCCGGCGCGGCACCGGCGGTATGACCGAGGGCATGACGAAGTGGTCGATATCCGCCGGCTTCGTTTCGATCGATGCAAACAATCCCTCGAGCGCGCGGGGGACGATCTTGAAATACCCCTCGTCCCGGATCCAGCGTTCCTCCCAACCGTAGTCGAACTTCTGGTCCTGTCCTCGATAGTGATCGACGAAATCGACGGCGATCTGGTGAGCACCGACAAATTCGGCAACCACATCCATTGCGCCCAATCTGAACGCAGCGGCGCCGTCGCCGAACTGCAATTCCTGGGCGCCGGCCGCCTTGGTCCGGCGTTTGTCGGAGGCGACGTAGAGCGCGCTTGCCTTCCGATCCGCGGTCGCGTTCAGCGCGTTGATCAATCCCGACGTGCCCGCGCGCTGCGATGCCGTCACGTCCATCGTCATCAGGTTTTCACTGAGGTTGAGAGCGGTACTCAGCACGCCGGCATTCTGACGATCCTCGAAGGGTAAGGTTGTCGAAGCCAGGTATACTGCCCCGAGGTCGTCCCGCGATTGGTCAGTGAGGCAGTCGCGCGCTGCCTCGACGGCCATCGTCAAGCTGTCTTCGTCCCAGTTGCAGATTGCCCGCTCGCCCTTCGCCAGCTTCCTGATTGCGGGATTGAACCAGGCATTTGCATCGACCACTGCTTGGCGGCTCAACCGCAAGCGGGGCACATAGGCGCCGAAGGCGGTAATCCCAACCATCTCAGCCGCCCTTCAACTGGAAGTGTTCGGGCCGTCCGGCCGCCCAGGGATCGCCCCAGTTCTGCTGCCCACCATCGATATGGATGACTTCTCCGGTAATGAACTTTCCTGATGGTGCGCCAAGATAGACGCAAGCCTGCGCGACATCCTGTACGTCGCCGACGCGAAGCATGGGATTTGCCTCGTAGAAGGTTGCCCTGCCCTCGGGCGGATATAATCCGAAAGCCGGTGTCTCGACGCATCCCGGCGCCACGCAATTGACCCGGATGTTCAGCGGCGCCCATTCGATAGCGACGGACTTGCTAAGATGGATGACGCCGGCCCGCGCGGCGCATGTATGCGCCAGGTCGGGCAGGCCGCGCCCGACGACGGCGACGATATTCACAATGCTCCCAGGCGTGTCCGCATCGCGCCAGCGGCGGGCCGCGTTCTGCATCAAGTACCAGGTGCCGTTTAGGTTGGTGTCGATGACCGCGCGCCACCCCTTGACGGTGAAATCGATCGCCGGTTGTGGAAATTGGCCACCGGCATTGTTCACCAGGATATCGAGCTTTCCGAACCGCTCCCAAGCATCGTCTATCAAGGCTGTAACAGCGTCGGGATCTCGGATTGTCATGGATCGGGTCTGAACCTCGGCCCCGAGTTCGGCCAAATCCGCTTCCGCGCGCGCCAACTTTTCCTCATCGCGCCCGCAAATAACAAGATTTGCGCCCAACCGCGCGAACAGATAGGCAATGGCTTTGCCAAGGCCGCTGCCGGCACCGGAGACGAGCGCGACCTGGCCGTCCAGCAACCCGTCGCGAAACACCGTCGGCACCGACTTCAAATCATCGTCGCTCAAGCCGTACCTGCCGGTCTCGTCTCGTGGCGGGGGTTTGCTCATCGCCCGCCTCAGCGCTCGCCGGACCCGGACCAGCGCGGCTTGCGTTTATCGAGGAACGACTGAATGCCCTCGGCCGCCTCTTCGCTCTCCCAGGCCAAGGCCAATTGTTCCATGGCAAAATCGATGCTTCCTTCGAGTCCATGACGCTCGATATAGAATAGGAGCTTCTTCGTCATTGCCACCGCGCCCGGCGCGCAGGCCAGGACGTAGCCAACCTCACGATCGACTGCCGCATCGAGATCATCGGCTTCGACCACTTCGCTGACGAGGCCGAGCTGCCTTGCCCGCTCGGCGTCGAAGGGCTTGGCGTTGAAAAACACCTGCCGCGCGTTATTGGCGCCCAAACAGCTCACCACATAGGGGCCGATATTGGCCGGAACCAAACCGAGCTTGGGCTCGGTCAGGGCGAAGCGGGTGCCGCGCACCGCTATTGCCACGTCGCACACCGAGATCATGCCGACGCCGCCGCCATAAGCAGGCCCGTTGATGCGGCCGATCAGCGGCTTGCTGAGATTGTTGAGAGCGCCCAGCAGCGCCGCTACCTTTCGGCTCTCCTCGATACGCTCGGCGCGGCCCAGATTCATGATGCTAAGCATCCATTTCAAATCGCCGCCAGCGCAGAATGTCGACCCTTCGCCGGTCAGCACGACTGCGCGAACGTCCGTATTAGCCTCCAGTTCCGCCACCGCTTGCGGTATGTCGAGCAGCATCTGCTCGCTCATCGCATTGTGGGCGTCGGGCCGATTGAGCCACAGCCACGCAGCCCCGTTCTCGCGCTTCTCAATCTTCAAGGTTTCGTAGGTCATCGCATGATCGCCGCTGCCATTCTTGGGGTCGAACTATAGACTCACTGTCCCACGCCATCGAACAGCGTCGCACAAAGTTTTTGGGCCAGGACGGAGATTGGTTCTTTCTTGTCATCGTACCACTCGACGGCGCCATTCATCGATCCGAGCAGGAACAATCGCGTCAGCGTAAGATCGACGTCGGCAGCGATTTCACCCCCATCCTGTACGCTGCCGAGGAGCGCCTTCCAATAGCCGGTGTAAGCGCGGCGAATACTCCGGTTGCGCCTGCGGGCTGTATTCGAGACTTGTGCGTAGATTCGGAAGTTCGCCGAGGTGAAATCGCTGTACTTGAGAAGCGTGTAAAGGTGCGCCTCGGCCGCGGCCTCGATGCGTTCGCGGCCGCTGGCATTCTTGGGCAGGGCGTCCAAGGTCTGTCTGACAGCATCGAATACGACCTGGATTCCGAGCTCCAGAACCTCGTCGAGGATCTCGTTCTTCGACGAAAAATAGTAGTAAATGCTTCCCGCCTTGAGCTTGGCCCGCACTGCGATTTGCCGCAAAGTTGTGGCCGCAAATCCCTGCTCGCGAAACAGTTTCGCCGCGGCGTGCAGTATTTGCTCGCGGGTTCGGTCTGATTTCTTGAGCGGTTTTGGGACCGTGGCGGCGCTGATTTCAATGTTGCTTTTCGACATTTTTCTAACTACCATTAGATAGAACTGATACAATCCTGTCAATCGCGCCTAGAGGTGTTTTCGGGACGGGTTGTTGGACATAGGGGCGTCCTCCACCAGTGAAATTTCGTTGAAGATCGGCGGAATAATTCGGGGTCGGTGATTTGGTAAGGAGCGAATCCAGAATGCGCGGCCTAAATGGAAAGACGGTTCTTGTAACCGGCGGCGGCAGTGGGATCGGCCGGGCGATCTCGGTGCGTTTCGCACAAGAAGGCTCGATCGTCGGTATCTTCGATATCAATCTCGACGGCGCTCATGAAACGGTCGAATTGATTGAGAAAGCGGGCGGCAAGGCAATCTGCCGGGAAGTCAATATCGCCGACTATGAGGTCGTCAAAAGCAACGTCGTGTCGCTCGAAGCAGAAACCGGCTCCATAGATATCCTTGTCAACAACGCCGGCTGGGACCAGGCGATCGGCTTTCTCGATACCGACCCCGCGCTATGGAAGAAGGTTATCGACATCAACTACTACGGCCCTATCCACATGCACTATGCCGTTCTCCCAGGAATGGTCGAACGCGGCGGCGGTAAGGTCGTCAGTATCGCTTCGGACGCCGGCCGCGTCGGCTCCTCCGGCGAGGCGGTCTATGCCGGTTGCAAGGCCGGTGTCATCGCGCTGACCAAGACCCTCGCGCGCGAGTTTGCGACGGCGAACATAAACCTCAATGTCGTCTGCCCGGGTCCCACGGATACCCCCCTGCTTAAAGAATTCGCCGGCGACACCGACGAGGGCCGGCGGATCGTTGAGAGCCTCAAGCGCGCCATTCCGATGCGGCGTATCGGTCAGCCCGAGGACTACCCTGGGATCGTCGCATTTCTCGCTAGTGACGACGCTGACTTCATCACCGGTCAGACTATCAGCGTCTCCGGCGGTTTGACGATGCACGGATAGGACCTGCAAGGAGCCGACAAAGGCATGAAATTCAAAGACATCATCTACGAGGAATCCGGCGGCGTCGCACGCATCACCATCAATCGCGAGAAAGTCTACAACGCCTTCGACGGCCAAACCGTTGAGGAAATGCTCGCCGCCTTCATGAAAGCGGGCTGGGACAGCGAAATCGGCGTCATCGTCCTGGCCGGCGCGGGCGAAAAAGCCTTCTCCACCGGCGGAGACCAGTCGGCCCATGACGGGCAGTATGACGGACGCGGTACGATCGGTGTGCCGGTCGAGGAGCTTCACGCGGTCATTCGCGACGTGCCCAAGCCGGTGATCGCGCGCGTGCAGGGCTTTGCCATCGGCGGCGGAAATGTCCTTGCGGCCCTTTGCGATTTGACCATCGCATCGGAAAACGCTGTCTTCGGACAAGTCGGTCCGAAAGTCGGCTCGGTCGATCCGGGTTTCGGCACTGCTTATCTGGCCAGGCTGGTTGGCGAGAAGAAAGCGCGCGAGATCTGGTATCTATGTCGACGCTATTCAGCGCAGGAAGCGTTGGAGATGGGTCTGTGCAATACCGTCGTACCGCACGATCAACTCGACGCCGAGGTCGAGAAATGGTGTGCCGAAATTCTCGAGAAAAGCCCCACCGCCCTGGCCATCGCCAAGCGCTCGTTCAACGCCGATACGGAGAGTATCCGCGGCATCGGCAGCCTCGGCTTCCAGGCGCTGAAGCTCTACTACGAAACCGAGGAATCAAAGGAAGGTGTGCGGGCATTCCTTGAAAAACGAAAACCTGATTTCCGCAAATACGCCGGCTGAGCGTTAGCTCGAAATATGACAGTTTGTTAGCTACAGAGCCAACGCCAGGCGCGTCCCTTGATCGATCGCTCTTACAGCATCGAGTTCGGCCGCCTTCTCCGCACCGCCGAGTAGCGTTGTCATTACCCCCATCTCCGAGAGCTCATCGTGGAGACCGCGCTTCGGCTGCTGCCCGGCGCAGATGATGACGTTGTCAACTTCGAGCATCCGCTGCTCCTCGCCGGCCACAAAGTGAAGACCGGCGTCGTCGATCCGAGCATATGCGGCGCCGGTGATGAAATTGACGCCCCGATGATCCAACAGCGCGCGCAAGACCCAGCCAGTGCTCAGGCCGAGACTCCTACCTGGTCGTGTCGTCTTGCGCTGCAGGAGCGTAATCCGACGGCGGCTTGGTGCGATCTTGAACCCGTCTGGTGACAGGCCGCCGGGAATGCTCGGGCCGGTATCGACGCCCCACTCATTGAGAAAATATTCCGTCTCCTTGCCCTTATCGGGCACCTCGGCCGAGAGAAATTCGGCAACGTCGAAACCGATACCGCCTGCCCCGATGATCGCAACCCGGTCGCCGACAGGCTTTCGCAGCGAGAGAACATCGAGGTAGCTCAGCACCATGGGGTGGTCGATGCCTTCGATCTCCGGGATATACGGTGTTACGCCCGTGGCCAGGAAAACTTCGTCGAATCCACCGCCGGCGACTTCTCTCGCATCCGCGAGCGTCCCCAATCGAAACTCGACGCTGGCCTCTTTGATGCGATCGTCGTAGTAGCGCAACAAGTCGTAGAAGTCTTCCTTACCCGGAACGATCTTGGCCATACTGAGCTGGCCGCCAATTTCATTTGCAGCCTCGTAGAGCACGACCCTATGGCCGCGCTCGGCTGCCTGCGCCGCCAGCGCGAGCCCGGCCGGGCCGGCCCCAACGACGGCAATCTTCTTCACCTGCCGCGCCGGCGTCACTACCAAATCGGTCTCATGGCAGGCCCGCGGATTGACCATGCAAGTACAGATACTCCCGGTGAAGATATTATCGAGGCACGCCTGATTGCAGCCGATGCAAGGGGCGATCGCAGATCGGCGACGACGCGCCTTGGCGACGAACTCGGGATCGGCCAGCATCGGTCTGGCGAGGGATATCAGATCGGCCTCGCCGGCCGCCAAAATCTCTTCGGCCAGCTCAGGCGTATTGATCCTGTTCGCCGCCATGACCGGAATGGAAACCGCTTGTTTGACACGCGCTGTCGCGAACCGCCATGCGCCGCGCGGCACCATGTTGGCGATGGTCGGAATTCGCGCCTCATGCCAGCCAATACCTGAATTGATTATGTCGGCGCCGGCCTGCTCGACCAGTTTCGCCAATTCGATGATCTCCTCGCCGGTCTGTCCGTCTTCGACCAGATCGATGGCCGATAGCCGGTACATGATGATAAAAGCGTCGCCGACTTTCTCGCGAACCCGCCGGACGACCTCGACGGCAAGCCGCATTCGATTCTCGGGCGAGCCCCCCCACTCATCGTCCCGATCGTTCGTCCGCCGCGCCAGGAACTGGTTGATCAGGTAGCCTTCGGAGCCCATCAGCTCGATGCCATCGAACCCGGCGTCCTTGGCCAGCCCAGCGCATCTCGCGAAATCGGCGACCGTCTGCCAAACCTCGTCCGAGGTCAGACGGCGGGGCGTTATCGGGTTGATCGCCGAGCGGATCTCCGAGGCGCCAACAGCTCCCTCGTGTTTTGCGTAGCGACCTGGATGCAGCGCCTGCAGCAGGATCGTACCCCCCGCTTCGTGGACCGCTTGCGTGATCGGGCGGGCGGCGGAGGCGTCTTCGGAACTGGCCATGATCGGCCCTCCGGGTCCGATATACGC
This sequence comes from Alphaproteobacteria bacterium, assembly GCA_027295145.1. Lineage (GTDB taxonomy): Bacteria > Pseudomonadota > Alphaproteobacteria > JAPULJ01 > JAPULJ01 > JAPULJ01. The sequence continues at coordinate 15,562 of JAPULJ010000150.1, forward strand.
GGCCTTGTTGGGCGCATAGCCGCCGGTGACGATCAGTCCGACTTCGCCTCGTGCCCGCTCGCAATAGTAAGCGGCGAGCCGCTCCGTTGAATCGTCGAGATGTTCGAGAACGGTATGCATCGAGCCCATCACTGCCCGGTTTCGAAGTGTTGTCGAACCGATCTTGAGCGGTGACAGAAACATTGGATATGCAGTGTTGGATGCGATTTCGTTCACGATCGATTCACTCCAAATTCTAACTAACGTAAGATTGAGAAGTTTAGGCGAAGGCCCTAAACTGCGCAAGCGGGTGACGCCCCTAAAGAGGATCCGGATATGCAATTCTCATTGACCGATGAGCAAAACGCTTTCAAGGAAACTGCAAGAAAGTTCGCCGCTGATCGGCTTGCTCCCGACTACATGAAACGCGAGGAGACCGGCAATATCGACCGCGATCTCATGCGCGAGATGGGCGCGTTAGGGCTGGTCGGCCCGGACTTGCCCGAAGAGGTCGGCGGGCTTGGCGTCGACAGTGTCTCCTCGGGGATCATTACCGAGCAAATCGCCTATGGCGATTTCAACGTCAGCTACATTCAGATGTTGGCCTCGCTGATGGGCAATTTGGTCTACTCCCATGCAACACCGGAAATCGTCTCCGAATGGGTGCCGAGAGTAGCGAAGGGCGAAGTCATAATCGGTCTCGGCCTGACCGAGCCACGCGGTGGATCGGACGCCGCCAACGCCTCCGTACGCGCCGAGAAATCGGGAAATGGCTATATCATCAACGGCGAGAAGACCTCAGCGACTTTTTCCGACCAGATGGATGCGATGGTGCTGTTCGCGCGCACCGGTACCCCCGAAGAAGGCGCGCGCGGGGTTTCCGCCTTCTTTGTGCCGATGGACGAGCCCGGGATCACCACGACGCGCTTTCGAGATGTCGGCACCAAGATGATCGGCCGGGGTTCGGTGTTCTTCGACAATTTGAAGCTGCCGGCCGACGCCTTGATGGGGACGGAAGGCTCCGGCTTCCTTCAGGTCATGCGCGGGTTCGACTACAGCCGCGCGCTGATCGGCATTCAGTGCATCGCCGCGGCCCAGGCGTCGCTCGACGAGACTTGGAAATACACCACCGAGCGCGAAGCCTTCGGGGCGCCAATCGCCCAGTACCAGGGGGTAAGCTTCCCCCTCGCCGAGGCCGAGACGATGCTGAACGCGGCTCGCCTGATTTGTTACCAGACCCTCGATCTGCGCGACCGCGGATTGCCCCACACCACCGAAGCTGCGATGGCCAAATGGTTCGCGCCCAAAACCGCGGTCGACGTGATCCATCAGTGCCTGCTGACCCACGGCCACTACGGCTATACTATGGATCTGCCCCACCAGCAGCGGTTGCGCGATGTGATGGGGCTGGAGATCGGCGACGGGACAGCGCAGATCATGAAGCTGATCATCGCCCGGGAAAAAGCCGGGACGATCGCGGTTCAGCACGCGGTGGCAAAGAAATAGGGCACCGAGCGAACACCAGGAGAGAGTGCCATGAATTTCGAACTCACCACCGAACAGCAGATGATCTACGATTACGGCGGCGCCGTCGCCAAGGATCTCGACTACAAGTATTGGACCGACAAGGCCCGCAAGAACGAGTTCACACAGGAACTGTGGGACCGCGTCGCCGCGGACGGGTTCCTCGGCATCATGGTTCCCGAGGAGTATGGCGGCGCCGGGCTCGGGTTGATGGAAATGTCTCTGTTGATGGAGGGACTTTCGAACCACGGAATACCGCTTCTGATGCTGGTAGTCGGCCCGACCATGTCGCTGGGTCTGATTGCCAAGCATGCCACCGAGGAGGTGAGGCGCGCCTATCTTCCAGATGCCTGCGCCGGCAAGACCCAGTTCTGTTTCGCCATCACCGAAGCCGACGCAGGCAGCAACGCGATGAAAATCAAGACCATCGCCAAAGCCCGCGGCAACCGTTTCGCGTTGAACGGGACCAAGACCTTCATCACCGGCGCCGACAATGCCGATTATGCGCTGGTCGTCGCACGGACGACGCCCCACGATCAGGTCAAGCGCAAGACCGACGGTTTCACCCTGTTCGTCGTCGATCTCAATGCCAAGGGTGTCGAGATGCATCTCGTCGAGGTCAGCGTGCCGACCCCCGACACCCAATGGACGCTGTTCTTCGACGATGTCGATCTCGGACCGGAAAACCTCGTCGGAGAGGTCGGCAAGGGTTTCGATATTCTCTTCGACAGCCTCAATCCCGAGCGTATCGTCCTGGCGGCGCAATGTGCGGGTATCGGGCGCTTCGTTATCGGGAAAGCCGTGGATTATACCAGCGAGCGGGTCGTTTTCGACGCGCCGATCGGCTCCTATCAGGGTCTGCAGCACCCCCTGGCCGAAGCCAAGACCCAGATCGAAATGTCGAGCCTGATGATGCGCAACGCTGCCTGGCTCTACGATCTCGGCAAGCCCGCGGGGGCCGAATCCAACATGGCCAAATACGCAGCCGCCGAAGCTTCCATCAAGGCCGTCGATACCGCGATCCAGTGCCACGGCGGCAATGGGTTCACCAAGGATTATGCAATCTACGACTACTACCCGATGGTTCGTTTGATGCGCACCGCGCCGGTGAACCGGGAATTGATCCTGAACTACATCGCCGAAAAAGTGCTGGGGATGCCGCGCTCGTACTGAGCCCGGGGTTCAGCTCGAAAGTTCGGCATAACCGTTGTTCAAAACGACCGCGTCACGCTCGACAACCCGCGAGCGAAACGATACGGCGTTGCCGTCGCGCCAGAGTTCCGTTCGAATTGTCTCGCCGGGATAGACCGGCGCAGAAAATCGCAAGCGCAAGCTCTTCAGCCGGCTGGGCTCGTAGCCGCAACAGACTTTCAGGATCGCGTGGCTGGCAACCCCCAGGGTACACAGACCATGCAGGACGGGCCGATCGAACCCAGCGGCCTTGGCGATCTGCGGATCAACATGAATCGGATTGGTATCGCCGCTCAAACGGTAGATCAGGGCCGCCTGTTCGATGGTCGGCAAATCGCAAATCTCATCGGGCTTTCCCTCCGGCAAGGAATGCGGCGGTTTTGACGGCCCGTCCGGGCCTCCAAAGCCGCCGTCACCGCGGCAAAATGTCGTCGAGGTAAGCGATGCCAGCTGCACGCCGTTCGCCCGGTCGTGGATCGTTCGCTCGGTGTAGATCAGCGCGCCTTTGCCGGCGCCCTTGTCGACGATGCCTGTGACCTTGGTGCGCCCGACAACCGTACCCTCGGCGGGCAGCGGTTGGTGAATTTCGAAACCCTGTTCGCCGTGGAGTACCTTCACCCAATCGATCCCGATTCCGGGATCGCGTAACCACATTCCCGGATAACCAAGGACCACCGCCATCGAGGGAAGCGCCGCCAATCCCTCCTCATAGACATATCTCAGCTGCCCGTGATCGAGCGCATCAGCACCCAGGCCGACCCCAAGAGCGTAGAGGATCGTGTCTTTTTCCGTGTAGGTCTGTTCGACGTCGGGGAACGGCCACGCCATCAGAACGTCGTAATCGATTGCCATTATCAATCCCTTCAACAAACTGACCTTGGGGTCTACCGAACCCAGGCAGTTAATTCGATTTGCCTGTTCAAACCGACATTGTCGAGTGATTTCAATGCCAGTTCCATGCAAATCCGACGGCACATCGAACGCGTGCTCAATCTATACCGACGCTTCAATTTATCGCGATGCGCTTGTTCGCGAACGTATTGGCTATCATCTTCGTTTCATCGATATTTTGCATAGCGTTGGGCGGCAGAGACGGGTGACCGGCGAGAAATGCGACCCAGGATAAAAACGGCGGGTTGGCTGGGTGTGAAATGGGGCGCGGCATTTTCGGCCCTGCTTCATCTCGGCGTCGCTGCGGTAATACTGTTGGTTCTGCCCGAGCCGAAAAAACCCAAAGCGACGCCGAGTAAGGTTCCGGTCGAGATCGTCCGCCCCTTGGAGAAAAAGCCGGAGAAGAAGAAGCCTCCAATAAAGCTGGCCAAGAAAAAACCGAGCACGGCCGTCAAGGCGAAACCCAAGCCCGTGCCGAAGGAGTCGAAGAAAGAGGCCAAACCGAAGCCGCCTGAAAAGCCTAAACCGCCGGAAAAACAAAAACCGCTTCTGGCCGAGAAGGTAAAACCGAAGCCGCCACCGGTACTTCCTAAACCGCTATCAAAGCCACCGGAACAAAAAAAAGCCGCGCCTAAGAAGACCGAGCCAAAAATTGCTGAACCTGTCAAAGAACCGCCGCGCGTACCCAAAGAGAAAAAGCCCAAACCGCCCGAACAGATACCCGTTCCGAAGAAGGTAGAGAAACAGATCGCTGAAAAGCAGACAAAACAGAAACCGAAGGGCGGTGGGCGAAAAGTCAAACCAAATCCCGACATCGACAACCAGATCAGTATGATCCAACGAAAGCTGATCGGCCGATGGATCCTTCAGCCGCTCAAGGTCAATCTTAAGGATCATTGCGGCATTGCTTTAATTTCGGGGGTCATCGCCTTTACAAAAAGGCGTGGCAACCGCTTATTCGGGTCGTTGCGGACGACGATCCGCTGGACCCGCTGCCCATCGGAGGGCGCGGTCTACCAGATCGTACTTTCAAACCGCGGCAATCGCGTGGTCTTGCGGGACTCCGGAGGCGGGGTCTCTCGCGGCATGATCAAGGGTAACGTCATGTTGCTGAAGGACTTCTACGGCCGTTCAGTTTGGGTACGGAGCAAGTAGGCTACTTCTTTGTCGACAAAGTTTTATTTCGAATCGGCTTCACGGACTTCAAGTAGACCGCGATAGACTTCAGGTCGCTGTCGCTGAGGTGCGAGGTTCCGTGTTCAACGACGTCGACCATCTCCGCGCTGACGAAATCGCCGTCGGGGAGAATGCCCAGCTTGAGTACGGATACGATATCGGATGCGCTCCACTGCCCGATGCCGGTGGCTTTGTCGGGCGTGATGTTGGGGAAGATGCCGTCGGGAAATGTGCGCACGCCCGACAACGCCAGCCTCTTGTAAACCCCACCCAGAGGTCCCCTTGGCGTGTGGCATTCTCCGCAATGGCCGAGCGCCGTGACGAGGTAAGCGCCCCTGTTCCATTGTTTCGATCTGGTCCGATCGGCGTGGGTCGGGCCGCGCCGAAAGTTCAACCACTTCCAGAACCGAACCATGAAACGCGAGTTGAACGGAAAATTCAGATCGTGTCGGCGGCTCGGTCTGTCGACCGGTTTCAGAGTCCGCATATAGGCCCACAGCGCCTTAAGGTCGTTATCCGTGATCTTTGTGAACGAGGTGTAGGGAAAGGATGGGAAGTAGTTATGCCCGGATGGTGACCGCCCCTCACGCATGGCATGGATAAAGTCAACCTCACGCCAACGACCGATACCCCGGACCTTGTGCGGGGTGATGTTGGGTCCGTAAAAGATGCCGAATGGGGTTTTGATCGCTTCGCCGCCGCCGAGAATCGGGCCCTTCGCCTTAAGGGTTTTGATATCGGTGTGGCAGGTGATACAGCCGCCGGCGTAAAGCAGATACTTGCCACGCTCAACGCGCGAGGTATCGGCTCGCGCAAATCCGGCAAACAGAACACCGCACAAAACGACTGCTAGGATCGAAGGGCGCGCCACGATGAATGCCGGTGATTGAAAGTTTGGAGGGAGGAAACGGTGGCATCAAGCTCCACCGCCCCCCGAATTTCCACAAGAAAATTTAACGCCTATTTCTTTTTTGCCCGAAAGAAACGATGGCATCCGCCGCAACCAATCTTTCCGGTGTTCGCGAACTGGGCCATCGCCGCCTTGGCATCACCGGTTTTCAGGGCAGCGGCAAGTTTTCCTGATTCGGTGGTGAGCCCGGCGGCCGCCTTTTTAAACCCCGCCCAGTCCTCCCATATTTTAGGGAGTGCGCGAGACTTGCCGGCATTCAAGCCAGACCCTTGGGGCGTCACAGTGGGGATGCCCGCCGAGAGCCAGTTCATGGCCATGGCATGGCGCGCGGCAGCCTTGATGCGGTTCTGATCGCCGCTGACGATCGCGCCCTTGATGGCGCCAAAATGCGTCGCTATCGACCGCATCACGGCTTTGCGAACCGCCAGAGTTTCGGCGCCACTCGCCGCAACCGCCTCATGGGTAAGGCTGCTGAATGCGACAATCGACAGCGCTGCCAAACTGCCGGCAGCGATAACTATCCTGGATGCTTTCATCAACTACTCCCGTTTTCAATTTGCTGTTATCTGCTCATATTCTGCAACGCACATGCCCGCCGACCCGGTCCCGGTGGAGAATATCGAAAGAATAATTTAGCGGATCGGATGGTAATTCACGATCACGTTTGCGTCAGTACACGGTTAGGTATCCTTTGATCGCTCCTTCGAGGGAACACATATGGGCGAGAGGCCAACAACGCACCTAGCGGTATCGCTCCGCTATCGTGCGGCATGAGTCCGCGCGCCAATGACAGTGGATAGAATTCACAATCTTAGGTTATCCAGTTCGTCGAAAAGGGTCTAATACCAAATTTCTCAGCGCCTGATACCTTCAACGCATGACCTGTGCCGAAAATAAATTGACGATCGTTTGCGTCAATACTCGAATAGTATTCTTTTGACCGCCACTTCGCGGGAACACATATGGGCGACATGCCAACGCAACTACTCAATCGCCCAGCTATCGCGCGGTATGAGTCCACGCGCACATGACAGTGATCAAAAACCTGTGCATCTATTGCGGCTCCTCAACCGGTAACGATCCATCATTCGCCGCCGCGGCCGAGAGGCTGGGCGCGTTGATGGCCAAGAACGGTGTCGGGCTGGTCTATGGTGGCGGTCGGGTGGGCATGATGGGCGTGATCGCCGATTCCGTCCTGCGCGGCGGCGGCAGGGTTAGGGGCATCATCCCCCGGCACTTGCAGGCAAAGGAGGTCGGCCACGACAAAGTCACCGAATTGATCATCGTCGAGTCGATGCATGAAAGAAAGAATAAAATGTCCGAGCTGGCCGACGCTTTCGCGGTCCTGCCCGGCGGCCTCGGGACACTCGATGAGACCTTCGAGATCATCACTTGGAAGCAGCTTCGCCTGCACGACAAGCCGATCCTTTTGATCGATGTGGACGGCTATTGGAAACCTTTGGAACATCTCATCAATTCGATTGTCGATAGAGGCTTCGCGCACGACGACTGCACAAAGCTTTTCACCATCGTGCCGGGCATTGACGACGTATTTCCCACCTTGGAGGCCATGCCGGCACCGCGCTTCGGCGCCGTTCCGGATCGCACATAGCGAGCCGCCTCTTCAGGTCTCGATCGACACCTTGCGCTGGCCGTTTGCGGTGATAAGGTCCCGCGCATACAGCCTGCGCGAGCCCGTCCGCGATTTACCTCACCCGAATTCAGGAGTACTTCCGAACCCATGAGCAAGATCAAGGTCAAGAACCCCATCGTCGAAATCGACGGCGACGAAATGACGCGCATTATCTGGGCTTTCATCAAGGACAAACTGATCCTGCCGTATCTCGATATCGATTTGGAGTACTACGATCTCGGGATCGAGAAGCGTGATGAGACCGACGATACGATCACAATCGATGCCGCTGAAGCGATCAAAAAATACGGCGTCGGTGTCAAATGCGCGACCATCACCCCGGACGAGGCGCGGGTCGAGGAGTTCGGGCTCAAGCAGATGTGGCGCTCGCCCAACGGCACCATCCGGAACATCCTCGGCGGTACCGTATTTCGCGAGCCGATCATCTGCCAAAACGTGCCGCGGCTGGTACCGGGCTGGACCCAACCCATCGTCATTGGCCGCCATGCGTTCGGTGATCAGTATCGGGCAACCGACTTCGTGGTCCCCGGCAAAGGCAAGCTTTCGATCAAGTTCGAGGGAGAGGACGGTGAGACCATCGAGCACGAAGTCCATAACTTCCCAGGCAGCGGCGTCGCAATGGCGATGTACAATCATGACGATTCGATCCGGGGCTTTGCGCGGGCCTGTTTCAACTACGGCCTTCAACGCGGCTACCCCGTTTATCTTTCGACTAAAAACACGATTCTCAAGGCTTACGACGGACGCTTCAAGGATCTGTTCGAGGAGGTCTTCGAGGCCGATTTCGCCGATAAGTTCGCAGCCGCCGATATCACCTACGAGCACCGGCTGATCGACGATATGGTCGCCCAGGTGATGAAATGGTCCGGCGGTATCGTCTGGGGCTGCAAGAATTACGACGGCGACGTTCAGTCCGACATCGTCGCCCAAGGTTTCGGCTCGCTGGGTCTTATGACCTCGGTACTGCTGGCTCCGGACGGCAAGACGGTGGAGGCCGAGGCCGCTCACGGCACGGTCACGCGGCACTACCGCATGCATCAGGCGGGCAAGGAGACCTCGACCAACCCGATCGCCTCGATATTCGCCTGGACGCGCGGGCTTCGCTACCGCGGCCAGTTCGACGATACGCCTGAGGTTACGGGGTTTGCTGAAACGATCGAGAAGGTCTGCGTTTCAACCGTCGAGTCCGGGTTCATGACCAAGGATTTGGCCCTGCTTATCGGGCCGGAGCAAAAGTGGCTGACGACCACTGAGTTCCTCGACAAGCTGAACGACAACCTGGCTGCGGCTATGGCGTAGACTTGGTAGGGCCGCTCTCAGCCGGCAGCGATTTGGCTGCGATCGACGATCTTGTCGAACGCCGTGCCGATGGGCAGCGTCCCGTAAGTGTGGCGCCAATCGCCGGCGAGGCGCGAGGCACAAAAAGCATCGGCAACCGCCGCTGGAGCATGCCGCACAAGGAGCGAGCCTTGCAGCGCGAGGGCCATCGATTCGGTGAGCCGGCGCGCACGCAACTCCAATTCGCCGGTGTCGGCCAACTCGGCTTTGAGCGCGTCGATTGATCGATCGAGCCGTTTGTCACCACCGCGTGCGGTCTCCAATTCGTCGACAAAAACGCCAGCGCTTTCGGGCTCGCGCTGCACCGCCCGCAAGATATCGAGGCAGATGACGTTGCCCGAACCTTCCCAAATACCGTTTAGCGGGGCTTCGCGAAACAGCCGCGGCATGATCGATTCCTCGACATAGCCAGCGCCGCCGAGACATTCCATGGCTTCGTTCACATGGCCTGCTATGCGCTTGTTGAGCCAGTACTTGCCGACCGCGACGGCGATCCTCGCGAACAGGCGTTCGGTTTCATCGCCGGCGCTACGATCGTAGGCACGGGCAATACGCATGACCAGGGTTGTCGCCGCCTCGCTCTCGACAGCCAAGTCGGCAAGCACATTGCGCATGAGTGGTTGCTGGGAGAGCAAGCGTTGGAAGGCGGTCCGGTGGGCGGTGTGGTGGAGCGCTTGGACGGTCGCCTGGCGCATCATTCCGGCCGGCGCGAGCATCGTATCGAGCCGCGTGTGATGGACCATCTCGATGATGGTCCGCACCCCCGCCCCTTCCTCGCCGACCATACGCGCCCAGGTATCGTCATACTCGATTTCACTCGACGCGTTGGAGCGGTTGCCGAGCTTGTCCTTGAGGCGCTGAATGTAAAATGGGTTTCGCGTTCCATCCGGTTTCCAACGCGGCACGAAGAAGCAACTTAGTCCGGCGTCGGTATAGCCAAGCGTGAGGAAGGCATCGCACATCGGCGCCGAGCAGAACCATTTATGGCCCGTAAGGGCGTACTCACCTCCCGGACCGCCGCCGTTCAGCGCAATGGCCCTGGTAGTATTGGTGCGCACGTCCGAGCCGCCCTGCTTCTCGGTCATCGCCATACCGATGGTGACGCCTTTCTTATCCGACGCCGGAAGGCAGCGCGGATCATATTCGCGCGACAGAATTCTCGGCTCCCACTCAGCAGCTATTTCGGGTTGTTTGCGCAGCGCGGGGACTGCGGCGTAGGTCATCGCCATCGGGCAGCAGACCCCCGCCTCGACCTGTATCAGCATGTATGTGAGCGCTGTGTGCAGGAGATGACCACCTTCTTCGGCGGTCCAGGCGATCGAAGGAACCCGGCGCTCGATCGCCAACGCCATCAGTTCATGATAGGCGGGATGAAACTCCACCGCATCGATGAGGTGGCCATAACGGTCGAATAGTTTGAGCTCGGGAGGGTACCTGTTGGCCAGACGGCCAAGCTCGAAAGCGTGCTCGGTACCAAGAGCGGCGCCGAACGCGGCGACCTCCTTTTCCGCTGCCCGACCTCCCTCGCGGCGCAATGCCTCCTTTAAGGCACGATCGCTCTCGAAGAGGTTGTAGTCGGCTATCGGTGGCGGTTGGTTGGTTACCTCGTGGGTCGATAGCACGGCGATTGGGTCGCGCGCGGACATGATACGGGCCTCCTTCTAAAGGGTGCTCGTCAATCGGCCCAGAACCGTCGCGGTTCCAGCTCGTTGCACAGGCGAGACCCTAACAGTCCGCGCCGTGACCTATCCAGGAAAAGCGCTGCCGAGCGATTATTGGGCCTGCACTTACCTCTCGGAAAGCCAGTCCCTGGCATCCTCCTCACGGTTAAAAAATCCGGTCAGGAAATCCTCGCCTTCCGCTAATTTCGACGGTTCTTTGTTAGGCGGCGCGGGGAAATCCGGGCCGATCACATAGGCGAATCGAGCGATACCGGCGGCATTGTATCGAGGAACGATCTCGTTCTCCCGCCAG
>JAPULJ010000151.1 GCA_027295145.1 Alphaproteobacteria bacterium
GCGCGCTCCTTGATCAGCGTCAGACAGGCGTGCACGGTCTCGGGCACGTCGATCTCCTCCTCGCGCAAGGCGACTTCGCCGGTCTCGATCTTCGAGAGGTCCAGGATGTCGTTGATGATCTTGAGCAGGTGCTGACCCGAGTCGTTGATGTCCTTGGCGTAGTCGCGATACTTCTCGTTGCCGGCCGGCCCCAGCACCTCGTCCATGATGATTTCGGCAAAGCCGATGATGGCGTTGAGCGGCGTGCGCAGTTCGTGGCTCATGTTGGCAAGGAACTCGGACTTGGTCCGGTTCGCGATCTCGGCCTCCTCCTTTCCTCGCAAGATGGCTCTCTCCACCTGCTTGCGCTCGGTGATGTCGCGCAACAGCACGGTAAACAGCATCTCGCCACCCAGATCCAGCTTCGAGAGCGAGGCTTCGGCCGGAAACTCGGATCCATCCTTGCGAACACCGACGATCTCGGCCCGCCGGCTCATCACGCGGCTGACCTCGGGCGCCCGATCGAACTCCGCGACCAAGGCCGCATGACGGGTGCGCAGTGCCATCGGCAGCAAGACTTCCAGTTGCTGTCCGAGGGCCTCGTCGCTGTCGTAGCCGAAGATCGATTCGGCGCCCTGGTTGAACAGCTGAATGCGGCCGCTTCTGTCGATCGAAATGATCGCCTCTGGCGTGATGTCCAGAATGCCTGAGAGCCGCGCCTCGGACTTGCGCAGGTTCTCCTCGGCCCGTTTCGGCCCGCTGACGTCGTGAACGACACCTGCCATGCGGATCGGATTGCCGTCCTCGTCGCAGACAACTTCCGCCTGCTGGTGCACAAAGCGGACTTCGCCATTTGGCTGCACGATTCGGTGGTCGAAGGCAAAAGCGGCCCGCGACTGGAGACCGCCGCCGACGACTTCCTCGAAGCGGGCCCGGTCGTCCTCGTGCACGGCCGCAAGGAAGCTGCGATAGCCCTCTTCGACGTGGCCCCCCTCGACATCGAGCAACCGGTAGACCTCGTCCGACCACCAGACCATGTCTGTCTCGATGTCCCAGTCCCAGTTGCCGAGCTGCGCGATACGTTGGGCGTTGGTGAGGCGCGCCTCGCTCCGCCACATGGCCTCCTCGGCCTGCTTTCGGTCCGTGATATCGTGCATGGTGCCGCTCATTCGCAGCGGCGTACCATCATCGTCGAAGGTCACTTCGCCCTGCTCGTGCAGGTAACGCAGCTCGCCGCTGGGCAGGATCACACGATGGTCGATGTCGTAAGGACTGCCTTCGTATTGGGCCGCCTCAATACTGCGCCTTACAAAGGCTCGATCGCCCGGATGGACGCGGTCGAAAAAGATCTGGGTGGTGCCATCGAACTCGTCGTCGGCGATCTGCAGAATGCGCAACACCTCGGGCGACCAGACAAGTTCATTGGTGACGATATCGAAGTTCCAGTAACCGAGCCTCGCAATTCGCTGGGCGTTGGCGAGGCTGGCCTCGCTTTCGCGCAGGGCCGCCTCGGTCGTCTTCAGGGTGGTGATGTCCTGGACGGTGCCGATGTGCGCGATGGGCTCGCCGTCGGCGCCATACTCGATCTCGCCGATCTCCCGGATGTGGCAGACGGCGCCGCCCTCTGTCAGGACACGGTATTCGATCTCGAAATCGCGCCGTTCGGCGTCGGCGGCATGGTATTCGGCCAGCACCCGGTCGCGGTCCTCGGGGTGATAGTCTCGCGCCATCATGTCGTAGCCGGCATCTCTCTCTCCCGGCGATTCGCCGCCGGTCTCGACCGACTCCTCGTACCAGTAGGTCAGGCGCTCTTCCGCAAAGGACCAGCGCCAATATCCCAGCTTGGCCTGGCGCTGTGCCCACTGCAATCGCACCTCGTTCTCGCGCAGGGCGGAATCGGCCTCCTCCCGCAACTCCAGCTCACGCTTGGCACGTGTCTCCGATGCTTCGATCCTGTCGACCAAGGAGATCATCCGGCGCATCGTGAAGATCAGACCGAGCCCGATCAGGCCGAAGCCACCGAGCGACACCAGCCAGCGGTAGTTGAGGTGCATATCGGTCATGACCGCCATGGCGCGGGCACGCGGCACAAAGAGCGGCAGGGCATGCATGATCAGGAGATCGGCGAAGAAGAATCCGCCGACAATCGTTAGGCCGAGGATGACGATGCCGAAGCCGCGGATAGTCTGGCGCATCGCGTCGCGTTTCTTGACGCGCAGAAAATAGACGACACCGCAACCGGCGATCCCTATGATCAGGAGATCGAACACCGTCATCAAGAAGACCGAATTCCAGATCACGTCCCTATCCCAGAGCCATACCGTGACGCGCCAGCCTACTTGGCGGCTCGGCGCCCGCGCCATTTTTCGCCAATCCCAAGAATCTCAGGGATTTCGGGCGAGAGAGGCGCAAGACTATTTGCCCCCAAATCCGGTTAAGAAGCGGTTAAATCGCTTACCATGGCGGGAATTAAAGCTTACGGACACCCGGCGGCCTCAGAACCCGGTGTTCCGCCCGGCAGCGGCCGCGCTATACTGCCCTCGGGAAACCGCCGGTCGAAACGCGCGGTTGCCGGAACAAAGGGGGGAAAATCAGACTCATGGGCGAGAACATTCGTTTGACGGCGGCCGACGGCTTTGAGCTCGGCGCCTACCGGGCACGACCGAACGGCGCGCCGCGCGGCGGTGTGGTCGTGATCCAGGAAATCTTCGGCGTGAACGTGCACATTCGCGCGGTCTGCGACCGCTACGCCGAAGCCGGATATCTGGCCGTGGCGCCGGCGATTTACGACCGAATCGAGCCGGACCTGCAAATCGGCTACACCCCCGACGACGTCACCCGGGGCCGCGAGATCCGCGCCGAGTGCGACATGGCAAACGTGATCGCCGACGCAACGGCCGCCGCGGACTGCGCCGCCGAAGCCGGCAAAGTCGGAATCGTCGGTTACTGCTGGGGCGGCCAGATCGTCTATGTCGCTTCCTGCCGGCTGGGCGCCAAGCTGGCCTGCGCTTCGGGCTATTACGGTGGCGGCATCGTCCCATTCCTGAGCGAGACCCCGGCAATTCCCCTGACGATG
>JAPULJ010000152.1 GCA_027295145.1 Alphaproteobacteria bacterium
ACCCCGGACATGGGGGCCAAAATCACCGGCTCGGCGATGTGAAGGGGTCCGATTTCTATGCCCATCTCTTAGGCAGAGTCCATGTTGCCTACTTGCTGGGCTGTTTTTAGTCCCTGCCCGCGCGAAGGCAAGGAAAATGGCCGAATTCAGCCGATCACCACGTCGGTGACGAATTTGACGCCCGGATACGCCAAGGTCAGCAGCAGATAGGCGAGCAGAACCAGGCGCGCGGCGCGCTGGCCACGCAGGCCGCTGCGCCGGTGCGCGAGAAGCAGCGCCCCGATCACCAGAAACGCGAACATGGCCAGGAGGGTCTTGTGGTCCAGATGGAGCAGTTGGCCACTGCTCAAGTAGTCCCGCGCCATACCGCTGACGATACCGAGCGCCAATACTGCCTCGGAAATGGCGAGCAGGCGCACTTGAAGCCATGAGGCGTCGGAGATTGAGGGCAGCACGCGGCTCAGCGCGGTCGGCCGCTTGTTCTTGAGCGCACGTTCTTGCAGGAAGGCCGCCGCCGCAGCCATCGCGGCCAGGGTGCAAAGGCCGTAGGTCGCCACCGAGGCCACGATATGCAGAGCGAGCCAGGCGTCGGGCGCCGCCGTCAGCGCACCCTGGGCCGGTACCCGTCCCCAGACCGTCGCGATCACGCCGAGCAGGATCAGATACGGTAGCAGCAACGGCCGCAGGCGCCAGCCTTCGCGGCTGGCCTGTGAGAGGATCGCGAATAGCACCATGCTGGCTGCAATCGAAACCCACAGCGCGGGCGCCAGGCCGGTCGTCCAGCCGCCGCCGAGCAGGATCACGATGTAGGCGCCCGGCCCCGCTACGGCGACCGCAACCGCGGCCCAGAACCTGAGATCGGGACCGGTGGTCTCGCGGCGCAGCGGCAACACCGCCGCCGGGACCAGGGCCATGAGCGCGGCCAGGCTCAAGATGATCGAACTCGCCATGGCGCCTTATACCAAGGATCGGCGACAAAGGCTCATAGAGATCGCCGCGTCGTGCTTTGGTTGGAGATTTCCTGGCGTCGAGGCTATTCCGGCATTTTCGCGTTTTCGGTTTCCGCGCCATCGAAGGTCGTGCCGGTGATGTTGGCGCCGGTCAGGTCGGCCTTGGCAAGCTTGGCATGATCCAAGCGTGCCTCGCTCAGGTTGGCCATCTCCAGCCGGGCGTCTTCCAAGTTGGCATAACTCAGATCGGCGTTGGTGAGGTTGACCGGCCACCTGCGTCCGGTCGCCTTGCCGTTCGCATCCAGCATATCGGTGGGACCCAGATCCGCCCGCATCAAGTTGGCTTTGGAAAGGTCGGTGTCGAGCAGATTGGCGCCGGTCAAATTGGCCCCTTGCAGATTGGCCAAACTCAACTTGGCGCCCGCTAAATCGGCCATGACGAATATGGCTTGGCTAAGATTGGCACCGGTGAAATCCACCTGGCGCAGGCTGGCGCCGCTGAAATCGCAGGAATTGAAGTCGACTCGATTGAGATCGTGCCCGTCGAGCACGGCGCGCTCGCCCCGGCTGCCGTTCGAATTGATCCAGGACTTGTGGCTGCGCAGGATCGTCTGAGTTCCGGGTTCAAGCTGGAAAACGGTCCGGCCGGTATTCGAGCCTTCGAGATCGACTGTCGAGAGGTCAACCCCTTCGAAGGAAGCGCCGCTGAGTTCGACGTTGCGCATCACGGCATCGGCCAAATTGGCACCGGTCAAGTCGGCGCCGACCAGCGACGCTCCCGACAAATCCGCAAACGTCAAGTTGGCTTCACGAAACATGGCCGCAGTCAAATTGGATTCGCCGAGCATAGCAGAGGATAAGTCGGCGCCGGTGAGATTGGCGCCGGTCAAATCGGCCTGTTTGACAAACGACTGCGACAGCCGGGCCCCGGACAAATCGGCACCGTTGAACCCGGCCCGGCCGGCATCCGAATCATCGAATTCGTAGCTGCGGATCGCGATCGAACTGTCGCCTTTACTGGGTTCCAGCAAAAAACCATCCCGCAAGTCGGCGTTCTTTAAGCTGGACCCTGATAAATTGGCGCCACGCAGGTTGGCGCCGCGCAGGTTGGCGCCCGACAGATTGGCGTCGCGAAGATCGGCGCCTTTCAGGTTTGCGGCGAATAGATCGGTGTCGCTGAGATCCGTCGCCCTCAAGATGCAGCGGCTCATATTGACGCCGGTCAGCTTGGCTCCCTTCAGGTCGGACCCGGCGAAGTCGAACCCCGAGAGGTTCGCTGCCGACAGGTTGGCCCGCACCCCACCGCGCAGCCCGCGCCGAAAGCGCTCGTGAAGTTCCAGAACCGCTACGATCTCGCTTGGCGACATATAAGCGGCGACCGGCCGCGGGCCGCTCCGCACGACCGGGCTGGGTATCGGATCGCGGGTTGCGAGGGGTTTGGGAGGAAACGCGCTTTTCTTCGATCGGGGTATTTGAACCTGCCGAGGCGTCTTTGATTTGGAGCGAGTTTCCTTTTGTGTCTGACCTGTGATTTCAGGGCCCGTGATTTTAGGGGTCGTATAAATGATCCTGCTTTTTCGGATTTTCCCCGAGGATTCGTCGCTCTGCTCTTCGACGATGCGGGTTTCGCGCCGACGAACACCTTCCTCCATCCGCCTCGCTTCGAACAGGGCTTCCTGCTTGGTATCGAATACAAGCTGTATTTTCCACACCCCGTTTTCCAAAGTGTGAAGCTCGAAGGAGGTGGTGGTTTGCATATTACCGTTGCTCGCGGGGCCAGGAACCCGGTTGTCGTGTTAGGCCATCAAATGAACCGGTCAAATACACTCACGCAGTTTCGAAAATTGACTGGGATTCTGAATGCGAACCTTAGAAAAGGTCTCAAGACTCTTACCGTCACTAACGGCATTACCAGCTCGTACAGCACAGGTTTCTACTATCCAGGATTTGCATTAACGGGAAATGAACCACAAATAATCTCGGGCCCATCGGTCCTTATTCGAATCGATGTTCGCCGAGGGTGTCCGATATATTTGGAATTCGTTAACCAATCCAAAACCTAATATGCCTAAGAATAACCCGGTCGCCTTCATTTGGACGGGTGGGTTCGAGCGTAATAAAAGAAGGGGCCGCAGGCGCGCCCTTCGGAAAGACCCATTGGCCAGCCTGGCGGGTCGCAGATCACAAGGAATACAGCCTTGAATCCCAATGAACTCCTGACGAGGCTGGACCTGCACAAACGGTGGCTGGGTCATCAAACCAACGGCAAGCGGGCGAATTTCTCGCTCGAGGACCTCTCGGGTTTTGACCTCACGTCCGTCGTACTCAGCAAGGCGACACTCACGGGCGCGAATATGAGCCGCTGCATTCTTAGGGGCGCCGATCTTACCGGAGCCGACCTTTTCAGCGTGGACCTGGGCGGCGCGGATCTTCGCCTCGCCAATCTCTCCGATGCCGACATGCGCGGCGTTCACCTGCGAGGCGCCGATCTGACCGACGCCACCATGGAGCGGGTCGACCTTCGTGACGGCACGTTGATGACCCAGGAATCCA
>JAPULJ010000153.1 GCA_027295145.1 Alphaproteobacteria bacterium
GGTTCCGCGTGAAATGAGCCTCATCGACATTGGCGAAGTTTGCGCGCAATTCGTCACCGCCGCGAGGATGGCCGATGAGGCCGGCGCCGATATGATCGAGCTGCATATGGCGCACGGCTACTTGCTATCGAGCTTCATCACGCCGGTCTTCAACAAACGCACCGACGATTACGGTGGCAGCTTGCGTAAACGCATGCGCTTTCCACTGGAGGTCTTCGAAGCGGTGCGCGCGGTATGGCCTGCAGGAAAACCGATCTCGGTGCGCATCTCGGCCACCGACTGGATCGGCGCGGAGGGGATCACCGGCGAGGATGCGGTCGCCATCGCCAAGCTCTTCGCCGGCGCGGGCTGCGATCTGATCGATGTATCGGCCGGCCAGACGACGCCGGAGGCAGACCCCGTCTATGGCCGCATGTTCCAGACCTGGCTGTCCGAGCAGGTCCGCAACGAAGCCGACATCGCCACCATTGCCGTCGGCAATATCACGACGTCGGATCAGGTCAACACCATCCTCGCCGGCGGGCGGGCCGATCTGGTGGCGCTCGCCCGTCCGCACTTGAGCGACCCCAGCTTCACCCTGCGCGCTTCGGCCTATTACGGCTACGAGGCGCAGCGTTGGCCGCATCAATATGAATCGGGAAAGGAGCAGGCATTCCGTCTAGCCGCGCGCGCTCAAGCCGAAGATCTTCAGCGCCGGACTACGATGAGGCCGAAGAGCCATCGTAAACAGGCGGCGGAGTAAGTAGGGCCGAGCCCAATCGAGCTTACAAGTGCTCGCTGGATTTGATTTTTGCCCGCGCCAGCCGGCGAATAATGGTGCGCATTAAACCCAAGCCATATGCCGTGATCGTCGCCTTGTTGGTAATTGCCCAACGAATTGCGTTTACGACGTAGTAAGCGCTGGCGACCATTGCAATGACGTACTTTACGAATTGTTTTGTAGAATACGGACCAAGGTTTGCACCTAATGCCGCCTTCAATTCGTCACCGAACAACATCCAGATACCGGCGCCAATTGCCAAGGCAATGAAGAAAACGCCGATTGCCCTCAAGACCGCGTTGAAAGCTTGGCTTTGCTCGGGGATCATGCCGAGGAGGCCCTTGCGGGTGAATAGCACCAATAGCACTAGCATCGGCCCGAAGATAAGCGCCCAATCGTTTTGTCCGTTATAAACAAGGAAGACGGTTCGCTCGCCAATCTGAAAACTGAAATCAAGACTAAATCCCTTCAGCAATTCTTCGATGGTAAGAAAGGCAATAGCCCCGACAACCGGGCCAAAGATTGTCCCCGTGCCGCCGATCAGGACCATTACTAACATCTCGCCGGAACGGAACCAATTCATGTAAACGGGCGTCACAAACTCTTGGTGGTTGGCCCATAGAGCGCCGGCCAACCCGCAGAACGCACCGGCGATTACGAAGGCCGTAAGACGATAGCGAAATGTTGGGAAGCCCATCGTTTGCATGCGTGGATCGTTTGACTGGGCGCCGCGCACGACCATCCCAAACCGCGAATTGACGAAACGTCTTAGAAGGAAAACGCTGAGCACAAGAATCGCCAAGGTGGCATAAAATATCAACTGCATGTCTCGTCTGTCGCCGGTCGTGAAGAGATTATCGTTGAGGTTCATGAAGCCAAATTCGCTGCGGTCGGTGTTCATACCGTCGTCGCCGCCGAAGGGCTCTAGGCTGACACCCAAGTAATAAAGCATCTGACTAAAGGCGAATGTGATCATGATGAAATAAAGACCGCCGGTGCGCAAACTAAGCGCGCCGATGAGGGCGGCAATTGCCGCCGCGCCAAATATTGCGACGATAAATTGCAGGTAGCCGTCGTTGATTTGGTAAAATGATAGGACACCGACTGCATAGGATCCAATACCCAGGAAAGCGGCATGACCAAAGCTGACCATGCCGCCATAGCCTAAAAGGAGATCCAAGCTGGCCGCGGCTATGGCGAATATCAACATCTTCGCGACAATGGAAGTGTAGTATACGTCGTTGAAAACCAACGGAAAAGTCATCAATACAACGAGCCCTGCGATCATCAAAACGAAACGCGAATCGCGGAACAACAATCCTGTTTTAGGTGCGAGAGCCGAGCTATTGGCAGTCATTGCGATTCCCGTTCAACCGGATTTGGCAGGGAATAATCCCTGCGGGCGATAAAACAGGATTGCCGCCATGAGAATATAAATAAACATCGAGGACAGTGCGGGACCCGCTGTCTGGGCAAATTCATCAATCACATAGGCTTCGGCACTGGAAAACCAGCTGGTGATCGCTCGCACGACGTCGGTCATAAATGTTCGCCCGCTAACTTCGGCCATGCCAACGATAAGCGAGGCGATAAAGGCCCCGCGAATCGAACCTATACCGCCAATAACGATCACCACGATGGCCAGTATCATGTTTTCCTCACCCATGCCGGGGGAAACATCCTCGACCGCACCCGACATGATCCCGGCGAAACCAGCCAAAATAGCGCCAAATGCAAACACCGCCATGAAGAGTAGTGGGATATTGACCCCCAGCGCCCCCGCCATTGTGCGATTGCTGGCGCCGGCACGAACCAGCATGCCTGCTTTTGTCTTGCTGACTAATAGGTATATCGCAAGTGCCGTCACCAGTCCGGCGCTGATGATCGCCAGACGGTAGACGGGATAAGAAGCACCAAAAAGCTGTGTGCTTCCAGAAAATAATTCGGGCGGGTCGAACGCCAAACTGTCAGAGCCAAATACCTTCACCACGAACTGGTTCGAAAACAAGATTAGTCCGAATGTGGCCAACACATGGGCCATATGGTCGCGATGGTAAAGCCAACGAATAACGGTTCGTTCGAGAATGATCCCCAATAGCAGCATGCTGGGAATGGCGACTAACAAGGCGAGATAAAACGAGTTATCTGTCTCGCCGTAAACGTA
Source organism: Alphaproteobacteria bacterium (assembly GCA_027295145.1). Lineage (GTDB taxonomy): Bacteria > Pseudomonadota > Alphaproteobacteria > JAPULJ01 > JAPULJ01 > JAPULJ01. The sequence goes on from JAPULJ010000153.1 coordinate 2,925, forward strand.
AGCGGCGAAAAAAGCGCCAAACATAAATAGTGAACCGTGTGCGAGATTGACGAAATTCATAATGCCCAAAACCAGCGTCAGCCCGGCGGAAACCAAAAACAAAAAGATTCCGAACTGAAAGCCATTGAGCATTGTATGAAGCGCCAGGATAAGCATCCCATCCGTAACTTCTGCTCGCCCGGCGAAGAAAATCATGCCGATAACCGCAACGATACTGCCCAGAATGGCTAAAATCTTTAGCTTTTGATTAGTCGCAGTTGAGAATTGATGGCGCAAATCATTTGCGGCGCTGGCAAATACTCCCAGTGCCACGGAAGCGAAGAATGGCGCCCAACTAGGCGTCGAAACCAAAGCGCTGACAATCAATACGACGCCCAGGACGGCGTACACGAATGCCCCCTTATTGCCCCTCAATTCCATTGCTATGATGACCCCACGACGGTTACCTTTTAAGGGCGACCTTCGTTCAGTTTACGCCATTACCCTGACTAGGGGGCCCTACAATATTGCCTGCCCTATCAATAGAGCGTGGCCCCACTGGAAAATCGGGGACGCCGACAAAGGCGTCCCCGTAAGTCCGAATAGAACCGAATAGAGCGAGCTACTATCGCAACCACTCTTTCTTATTGCACTGATTTGTGTACGAGTCCTTGTGGTTGAGGAAGACGACACCAGTCGTCTTGATAACCGGCTTTCCGTCGGAGCCCACAAAAACCTCACGCCTATAGAAGTTTTGTATAGGCATGCCGTTGACATTGTAGGTGTATTTGCCACGGACTGACGCGTAGTTCGCTTTGCGCATTGCCTTCATCAAAGCCAGCGTATTATTCACTTTGCCGCCAGTGCCCCTAACTCCCGAGGCAATTAGCAGAGGCGCATCATAGCCTTGCGCGGCGAAATGCGATGGTAGGCGTTTATACGCAGCCTTGAAGGTCGACACAAATTTGACGTTAGCCGGGCGTGTCGAATCGAGATCCCAATAGTTGGCATGGTAAGTCCCGATGGCCCGCTTTCCGATCGGTGCGAGCATGACGTTGTCGATCATATAGACTTGATAAAGCTTGACCGTCTTGCCGAGACCCGAAGCCGACCATTGCTTCATAAAGGCAATCCCCATCGGGCCCGGCGCGAAGATAAACAATGCCGCCGGCTTGGCCGCACGGACTCGGGTGATCTCGCTCTGGTAATCGCGGGAACCTAGCTTGAAGAGGATTTGGCCAATAATTTTGCCCTTGTAGAACCGGCGGAAACCGTTGAGCATGTCCTTGCCCGCCTGATAATTTGCGGACATCAGAAACACATTGGGTAGTTTGTCTTCATTCATCATCTGGCCCATAGCCTCCGGCGTCTGATCGTTCTGCCATGAGGAGGATATGAAATACTTCGAGCAGGCTTTGCCGGCGAGTCTCGAGGAGCCTGCGTTTGTGCTCATTAGGATAACCTTATTGCGCACCACCGGATTGCGAACAGCGTTCAATATGTTCGACCAAGTGATTCCAGCGACAATCTGAACTTTGTCCTGTTCGACAAACTTCTTGGCGCAGGTAATACCGATATCCGGCTTACTCTGATCGTCACAATAGAAAACGCTGGTCGGAACGCCGCCCAGTTTGTCACCATTTTTCTTCCAACCTTCCGCTGCAAGGCCGAGTTTCCAACCTCGGGTCTGATCCTTGCCCAGCGGATGGTTCATCGAATTCATGTAACCGATGCGCAGCTCCTGTGCCGACGCGCTTCCGGCAATCAGCACCGCCGCCGCGGCGGCTGCAACACTCAAGAGTTTGTACATAGTCTGCCTCCTGTTCGATCTTGGGTTTTTCAGATTATTTCCCAAGGGCCGTAGCCCTCCCCGATAAGCGATCACCATACTAATACGCTCGTTTTCTACCACAATTTACTTAGAGTACGAAACACTGTTGCGTGTGCATACCCTGCCCTGCCTTCTGCAACTAGACTGATAATCAGTTCGAATACTGTTTAGCACAAAACAGTTTGGAAATGAAATATCCTCAAAATGCCACGCTACCCTAGCCATTTTTGGCCGTCGTGCCGGACAGGATCAGGGTGGCGAAGCTTTCAGCCAGCGCCTCGAGGAAGATACCCTCCCCTTCGGTGTACCAGCTCGCTGCCGCGTTGCACATGCCCAGCATGGCCAGGGTCGCCAGCCGGCAATCGAGGCCAGCGCGAAAGTCGCCCCGTTCGACGCCGGCCCTGAACAGCCCTTCGAGCAGGCTTTCGTACTGACGTGAGGCTTTTCCAATCTTGCGTCGGCTGGCTTGCGGCAGATCGTGACGGTCGCGCAGGAACACACGCACGTAAGTCGGCCTTGTGTTCAGGGGCTCGAGATGGTTCAGAACCGCCGCACGCAATTGCGTTTCACCGCCACCACCGCGCGCCAGAACGTTCTCGATCCCTTGCACGAACCCCTCGACGCCCTTTTGGCAAACTTCCTCGAGCGCCGATTCCTTAGAGGCGAAATAGTAGTAGAGGCTGCCCTGGCGGATGCCGAGCCGGTCGGCAATGTCCTTGGTGCTGGCCCCGTGATAGCCCTTCTCGGCGAAGACGGCGGCGGCAGCGTCGATAATCTCGTCATAGCGGCGGCGATACTTCTCGACCTTGGCGGCGGTGTTCGGCAGGGCGCGGCGGCTTGATTGCATAGCGGCGGTACTATATCGGCGGTCGGCCTGGGCTGCCAGCTGCACGAAAATCCGGCCCGATGCATTCGGATGCTCGCCGCCATACAATCGGAAAAAGCTCGCAATCGAGCGGGTCGCCATGGCGCAGCCCGGGATCGCGGATGGGTTTCGACATGTTCTTGCGTTCAGTATAGACGGCGCCGTCGCCGGCGTAGCGGATCGACACCGCCCGTCGCCGCCGCTTGCTGGTATTTCCTGGCGCACCGTGCAGGGTGAGGGCATGGTGGACGATGCAGTCGCCGGGCTCGACTTCAAAGGAAATAATGTCATAAGCGTCGCGGTTTCCCTCGATGTCGGGGATCGCCTCAAGCGCTGCGTCCTTGAACAGATCGCCCTCCATGAAGTCCTGCGCCTGGAAACGCCGGCCCCATCGGTGAGAGCCACGCACATATTCGACAGCGCCGCTCGACCTGTTGACCGAATCGAATGGGATCCACACGCTGGCCACCCGCCAGCCCTCGACACACCAGTAGGTCAGATCGTGGTGCCATGGGGTCGGGGCCGCACTACCGGCTTCCTTGACCAGCAGGTGATCGTAGAAAAGATTGACCTTGGTTGCCCCCATCAGTGCGCCGGCGATACCAGCCGCCGGCGAGTTAAAAGCGAGATCGGCGAATATCTCGTTGATGGTCCAGACATAGAGGTCGCCGAAGAACGCGCCCCCACCCTTTGTCTGGTCCGATGCAGATCCGTAGTTTGCTCCGAACTTTCCGGGCGCGGCGATGACGGCATCAGTGGCTCGGCGTAGACGCTCGATCCAGTTGTGCTCGAAAGCCCCGCGAACGCAGACGACCCCATCGCGCTCGTAGGTTTCGATCTCTTTCTTGGTAATTCCCTGCATCCGAATCTGCACCATGTTGGTTTCGTTCCGTGGTCGGAGCCTCACGAAAAGCTGAAGTAAAAATAGGCTAAAGCCATTCAATAGATTAATTGATTGAATTTTGTGATATTCATGACAACAGAGTTTTGGGTACGCTTTGCTTAAGTACGGCACCCAGCAATAGTACCGTATCGCAATTCCCGATCGCGGCTCTATTTGCCGCGGGTCAACTTGTGCTACCGCCACCCAGCGGAATATCGTAACCGGGTTTGCCGTGCCGGCTCGGGATATTGGGCGACTCGGAAAATGGGGGCAATATCATGGCTGAGAGCAGAAAAGACTCCACCCGCCGAAAATGGCTTGAAACCTTGCGCGAATACCGGCGTGATTTCGAGGCGCCTGGTTCGGAGGAGTATTGGTCGCCATCGCTCGACTGCGCCTCGCGCGATGAGCTGCGTTCGATTCAGGACGCCAAGCTCGCGGTCCTGACCCCCTTCCTCTACGAGAACAGCGATTTCTACCGCCGCCGGTTCGATGGTTTTGGGCTCACCCCGGACGACATCAAATGCGTTGACGACCTCGCCAAATGGCCGCCGCTGGACAAGAAAGAGATGGTTGAGGATCTGATGGCCAATCCCCCCTGGGGCACCTACACAACCCACGATGACGCGCTCTGGGAGGCACGCGGGTGGAGCCTCTTTGCAACCTCTGGCACGACCGGCCTGCCGCGGGTTTTCCGCTACTCGAAATTCGACCTCGAACAGTGGCAATGGGCCAATGCGCGGGCTCTATGGTCGCTTGGCGCGCGGCGCGGCGAGATAGTTTTTCTCGTCGTCGGTTTCGGGCCCCATGTCTGGGCCTGGGGGGTCAACTACGCGCTGGCCCATATGGGCGTGCCCTGCATTTCGGGCGGCGGCATGACGGCGGAGATGCGCTGCAACATCATCGAGCGCTACCGGCCGACCATTCTCGCCACCTTGCCCTCGCAACTCCTGCGCCTGGGCCGGGTTATGCAAGAGCTGGGCAAGGATCCGGCTAAAAGCTCGATCACCACGCTTTTCACTGGTGGCGAGCCGGCCGCCGGTATCGCCAGCACCCGCGAGCGTTTGCAGGAGATGTGGGGCGCGAAACTCGTCGAGTTCTACGGCTGTACCGAGGCCGCCCCCCATTCCGGTGGCTACTCGTGCCCCGCCGCGGTGCGCCCTGACGGAACCATCCAGACTCACCTGATGGAGGATTTTCAGGTCTGGGAGCTGATCGACCCGGATACGCTCGCGAGCGTGCCCGAGGGGAGCCGCGGCATCACCGTCTGCACCAACATGAATTCCGAAAGCTCATCGCAACTTCGTTTCATCGTCGGCGACTACACGGTCCTCGATTCAGCCAAGTGCGAATGCGGGCGCACTCATGTCCGCGCCATCGGCGGGTTCTCGGGCCGGGCCGACGACCTCATCAACCTGCGCGGCATGAAATTCTACCCCTCGGTCATCGAGGAGGGTGTGCGCGCCGTGCCCGGGATCGGCGACGAATACGAGGTCGTGCTGGCAACCAACGAAGATGGGATCGACACCATGATAGTGCGTGTCGAGCATGCCGAACACGAAAAGCCCGGTTCGGTTGCCGAAAAGGTCGCCAACGCCGTTCAGACCCGCATCGAAGTGCGCTGCGACGTCGAAGTCCTGGCTCCCGACAGCTTCCCCAAGACCGAGTTCAAGGCCAAGAGGATCCGGGACGAGAGGGACAAAGGCGGCTCCTAAACTACTGTGCATGCTCAGTGGGACTCACACTCTCTTTATTCTATTGCCTGATAGAATTCTTTACGGTAATTTGTTTTAAGTATAAAATAAGTTGGCGACGGACGGACCAACCTGAAACAGGAGGGCACGTATGGCTCGGAAGAAGCGGGACATCGATCCGGCCGAGGCCAAGACAGCGATCTTGGAGTACTGTAAGCGCAAGGGCGCGCTGGTGGCCGGGATCGCCGACCTCGCGGCGATCGAGCGCATCTGCCCACCGGGATATCGCCCTGGCGACCTCATGCCGCGGGTGAAATCGGTGATTTCTCTCGGGGTTGGCGGACAGACGCAAGGCGCCTGGTCGGTGCCGGCCAAGGCGCTGGGTTATTTCGGATCGACCGAAAGTCGCGCTTATACAATCGCTTACGGGCTTGCTTTCTATATCGAGAACAAGTTCACGACGCCGACGATCTACTGCCCGCCCGACATGGATCCAGACGCCGGCCCACGGGTGCCTCTGCAGAGCCTGAAGGTCCATGCCGAGCTCGCCGGGATAGGCGCCCGCTCGCTGGCTGGTGACATCCTGCTGCACCCTGAGTTTGGCTATATGTATTTTGCGTCCGTGTTCACCGAACTCGAACTGGAGCCCGACAAGCCGCTCGAGACCAACCCCTGCCCTGCCCCGTCCTGCGTTTCCATGTACCGCCAGATCGGCCAGACCCCGTGCATGAAGTTCTGCCCCGTTCAATGCCTCACCGGCGAGGTCGCCGACGATGGCACACAGAAGATCATGCGCTACGATATGGCGGCCTGCGCCGAGATGACCCAGCAGTTCGAGACCGTGCCGGCGGCGATCATGGAGGCGATCAAGGCGACGGACGAACCAGCGCGGGAGGACGCGTTGTTCGATCCCGACAATAAGATGCTGTGGTACAAAATGTCGGTCGGCTCGGGCGGGCTGCTGGCCCAGTGTTTCGAGTGCATGCGGGTCTGCCCGATCGCCACCAAAGCCCCGCTAGCCGACCCTATTCTGCGGGCCGAAGCGAAAGCGGCCGAGTAAGTGGCTCGGGGCCTGACCCGCCAGCAGATCGGCATTACCGAGGAGATGATCGAGACCTTCGGCGATACGGTCTTTGGCATGAGCCACAATCATCAGATCCGCGAAGGCGATCCCTACCGCTTGCTCGACGAGGCCGAGATCGAGCGCCAGCGCGAGAATATGGGGCTTTCGGACCAGCAAATCGCGACCCGCATCGGGCTGACACGGCATCAGGTCCTCTATATCCGTACGATTCTCGAACGCCGGCGTTTCCATACCGGACACTTTGTTCGCCTGCTTGATCTCGGCGGTGGCCGGCGCTTCCGGACCGAGCGTTTCACGCCGCATCTCGATCATTTTCGATTCAGCGAGGACGCGCTGGATTTGCGCGCGGCGATGAGCTATCCGCCCGCGCTCGCGCGGATCTATGCCCAAAAGGGCTGGTGGGCCGGCGATACCCTGAGCTTGTGGCTGAGCCGTCATGTGGTCGAACGGGCCGAAGCGCCGGCCATCAAGGCGGGAAGGACGACGCTCACCTATGGCGAGCTCGGCGCGAAGGTCGACGGACTGGCCGCTGGTTTCCATGAGCTCGGCATCGCTTATGGCGACGTCGTTGCCGTTCAGCTTCCCAACATCGCCGAATTCCTCATCACCTATCTTGCCATCGCCCGCCTCGGCGCCGTCATGCAGACGATCCACATGACCTACCGTGCGGCCGAGTGCGAGACGCTGCTTGGGCATGCCTCGGCAAAAGCGGTGATCTGCCTTTCGACGGCCAAGGACTACGCAGCAGCCAAGCAGATGCTGGGGCTGAAATCGAAGTGTCCCAAGCTGGCCCAT
>JAPULJ010000154.1 GCA_027295145.1 Alphaproteobacteria bacterium
CAGCCCCAGCCATATGGCTTCCTGACCGGCCTTGTCGCGCGGCGGTGGCGAGCAGCAGAACTTGGCCCCCTCCATACCGTCGCGATCCAGATCCTCTGCCATCAGGAACAGGTACTGGGGGCAGGTCTCGCCATAGATCGGCAGGCCCTGATTGCGCGCGTTCAAGATCGCCTGCGCGGCCTCCGGGGCGGATACATGGACGATCAGCATCTTGGCATCGGTCAGACGCGCGAGATCGATGGCCCGGCGCGAGGCTTCGCTTTCCGCGATCTGGTTGTGACTGACGGCGTGGTATTTAGGCGCCACATAACCACGGGTCAGCAGACGTTCGGACAGCCAGTCGATGACATCGTTGTTTTCCGCATGGTCCATTGTCATGGCGCCGTGCCTGCTGGCCAAAGACAGCACATCGAGCATCTGCCGATCGTCGATCTTCAGCATCTCGTAGGTCATGTAGACTTTGAAGGACGAATAGCCCTCCATGATCAGCGCCGGCAATTCCTGGCCCAGCACGTTTTCCGTCGGATCGGAAATAATCAGGTGAAACGCATAATCGATGACCGCCTTGGGGCCGGCCTTCTCGTGGGTGAGCTTGACCACATCCCGAAGGTGTTGGCCGCGATGCTGAGCAGCGAATGGAATGATCGTTGTGGTTCCCCCAAAGGCTGCGGATACGGAGCCGGAATAAAAATCGTCTGCGGTCATCAATCTGGTCGAGGATTCCTGTTCGATATGGCAATGGGCGTCGATACCGCCGGGCAGAACCAGCATGCCGCCGGCGTCGATGTCACGATCCGCCGAGCCGAGATCGTGGCCCAAGGCAACGATACGGCCATCCCTTATGGCGACATCGGATTGGAAGGTGTCCGTTGCCGTGGCGACGGTACCGTTCCTGACGATCAGATTGAAGTTACCCAATTTGATGGCTCCCAAACGGATTCGCCCATATCGCTCAGCCTATCTTCGAGACGCAACGGCGCCCCACCAAGTTCCTCACGATCGACGTCGTTCAATTTCGGCCCCGGCGCCCGGGTCGCGGAAATGACATGGACACCCTCGGCGCTCTCGTTCAGGCGTTCAGTCACCTTGGCGTTCCCCGTTCACGGCGTCTTCATAAGCGGGAATTTTCATGGAAAACCGGTCGTGAGTACGGATGTACTTGTCGGCGTAAAGCCGGCCGATCGAGTTGTACTTGCCCCAGTCGATACGCAGCGTATCCGGATCTATCAGGCCGTCACGGGCATGAAACCCGACGATCTCGCCAATAGCCAGATCGCGTGTCTTGGCGAACTGCAACACCGTCACCCGGTGGCACTCCAGCGAGACCGGTGCATCGACAATGTAGTCCACATCGATTTTTTCCGATTTTTCCAGAGATAATCCGGCCGTGGGAATCTCGCTTTCACCTTTCGGGAAATTAGCGGCGCAGACGACCATCTTTTCAGCAATGCTCTCGTCAACCAGATTGACGACAAACTCACCGGTCAGGCGAATGTTGTGGGTCGTGTCTTTCGGACTGAGGTCCGGTTTGGATTGCAGGCCCAAAACCACCAACAGCGGGTCTTCGGAAAACACGTTGAAAAAACTGAACGGCGCGGCGTTGGTCGAACCATCCTCGTTGCGCGTGCTCACCAGGGCAATGGGACGTGGAACCACCGTCGCCGTCAGTAACTTGTAGCGGTCTTTCGCCGCCAAGAGTTCGAAATCTAGAAACACGACTTACTCCGCCGGTTCGATCACACCCGTTTGCCGGGTAATTAAGCCGTAATGTTCGATTCGGCGATGGCGGGCAAAGTCGAAAATGGTCTTTTTCCCGAACGCACACTCGTCCAGATCGCATTCATGAACGATCAGCTCATCGCCTTCCGTTTTCGTTTTGTCGACCACCTTGCCGTTGGGGTCGGCGATCAGGCTGCCGCCGATCATGGGGAAACCGTCTTCGACACCGGCTTTGGCGATACCGACAACCCAGGTCGAGTTTTGATAGGCGCCCGACTGCATCACCAGTTTGTTGTGGAACAGCCGGTCGCTCGGCCCTTCGGTTGGATTCTGTGAATTGACCGATGGTGTATTGTAGCCGAGCAAGACCATCTCCACCCCCTGCAGGCCCATGACGCGATAAGTTTCCGGCCAGCGCCGGTCGTTGCAGATACACATACCGAAAATGCCGCCCAGGGTGCGGGTAACCGGGAAGCCCAGGTCGCCCGGCAGGAAATAGCGCTTTTCCAGATGCTGGAAATCCCGGTCGGGATCGAATTCGGAATGGCCTGGAAGATGTACTTTCCGGTATCTGGCGACGATATTGCCTTCACGATCGGTCAGGATCGAGGTGTTATAATGAAGCCCTTCCGGAGTTAGCTCCGCGTAACCGAACGAGATGGCGATACCATGCTCCCGGGCGCGGTCGAACAATGGTTGCGTTTCCGTGCCCGGCATTTCGCGTTCGAACCAGGCATCCACTTCCGACTGATCTTCCATGTACCAACGCGGAAAAAAGGTGGTGAGGGCAAGTTCCGGGTAGACCACCAGCGTACACCCCTTGGCTCGCGCCTCATCCAGCAAGACGATCATCCGCTCCACGGTCTGTACACGGCTATCGGCTTTTTGGATGGGGCCCATCTGTGCGCCACCGACAACAATCGTTCTCACTCGTTCACTCCTTAGATAAGGACAATGGAATTCATCGGAAAATCGACTTCGATTCAGCGCGCCAGCCGGCCGGTGCAGAACGGGTGCCAGACGCTAACGAAGAGGCCGCCATATTCCCACATGGCATCGAACTCCTTTTTGGACACATCCAGTCCGTCGGCGGCCGACTTGATTTGCAACATGTAGTCCAGGTCCATGAACTGAACGAACTGTGGCCAGCCGTCTACGCCCCAGTGCGCCGGCAGTTCGATGATATCACCTTTGTTCGTGCGCAGCACGCAGGGAACGTATTCGCCCATCAGCGAGGCGTCGAATAGAAATCCCTCCTCGGCCAGCAGCTCCGCCGAGTGGTTGGAGTGGTTATTCAGCGGCACGCGCCAGCCCCGCGGGTACCGGCCAGTGGCGCGTTCGATGATCTCGATCGAGCGCAACCACCAGTAGATCTCATTAACGCGGCCTACCACGGTGGAATTCTTGTGGACGTAATCGTGGAGCGCCACCTCGTGACCGCCTTCGGGCATGTTCCCGATGGATTTCGGGTCCGGTTCGATGCTCCAGGCCGGAAAGAAGAAGGTCTGCTTGATGCCAAAGCCCTCATTGGTCTCGACGATGCGAGGCACCACGAACCCGGGACCTTAGCACGGCATGAAAATAACCTTAATTCGGGAAATTTAGTCCCCTGGATTCTCCAAGTGTATGAAGCTGTCCGCGTCCATGTCGAAGGCGATCGCCGCGCGCATCCTACAACCGAAGCGCCACCAAGAACTCTTGTCACGCAGCCGGACAATCCTGACCGGCAATCTGGCCCCGATTGACGAGGGTCCGCGTCAGGCATGATCCTCAGCGTGCATGATCTTCTTGCAGTGACTGCCGGTGTTTCGTGCTGCTATTATGTTAATATAGATGGCTCCTCGAACGATTGAGGACGGCGATGCATTTGACTCGTGATCTGATCGGCTACGGTCGGTGCCCTCCCGATCCTAAATGGCCCGGCGGGGCGCGGCTCGCGCTCAACTTTGTGGTCAATTTCGAGGAGGGTTCGGAATACTCCATTGGCGATGGCGATGGACGGACGGACACGGGGTTGACGGAGCGGGTATCCGCCGCGGTGCCGGCCGGGCAGCGCGACCTGGCCGCGGAATCGATGTTCGAATATGGCAGCCGAGTCGGGTTTTGGCGCCTGCACCGGATATTCCGGGAGCGGCAAGTGCCATTCACCTTATTTGCTTGTGCGCTGGCGCTCGAGCGTAATCCACAAGTGGCGCAGGCGATTCGAGAGGATGGGCTCGACTTCGTTAGCCATGGCTGGCGATGGGTATTGCACTCCAATCTCACGGAAGCCGAGGAACGAGAGCATATTCGCAAGGCCGTGGCGTCTTTGGAAAAGACCTTGGGACGACGGCCGCTCGGCTGGTATTGCCGGTACGGGCCAAGCGAGAATACGCGACGCTTGCTTGTTGAGGAAGGTGGCTTTTTGTATGATTCGGATACCTACAATGACGAACTCCCATACTGGGTCGAGGTGAGCGACAAGCCACATCTGGTAATTCCCTATTCCTTGACGAATAACGATTCCAAGTTTGGCACTGGGGGTTTCGCGAAAGCGTCTGATTTTTTCGATTTCATGAAGGACGCGTTCGACCTGTTACGCGATGAGGGCACGACCGCCCCGAAGATGATGTCGGTTGGTTTGCACGCCCGGCTGATCGGCCATCCGGCGAGAGCCGCCGGCCTTATTCGCTTTCTGGATTATGTGGGAAAATTCGACGATGTGTGGCTGTGTGGTCGTGACGACATAGCGCGCCATTGGGCCGAGCATTTTCCGCCAACGGTCGTCTAAGCGATGCCAATTGCCTTGAAGCCCCTCGACGCCGATGCCTTCGCGCCTTTCGGCCAGGTCATTTCACGCCCTGCACGAGTCGGCGATCGGGTGTCCTATGAGGCAGGACTGTCGAGCCGCCGGCCGCAGGCGACGATCAGGCTATGGGTCAATCATGTGCAGCCGGCGACGTCGCCTCTGGTGGCGACGAAGCTCGAGCGCCACCGCTACTCCTCACAGACGTTCCTGCCGCTTTCGGTCTCACGCTATGTCGTTATTACCGCACAA
>JAPULJ010000155.1 GCA_027295145.1 Alphaproteobacteria bacterium
AGGATCATGTCGTCGCCGGACTGGAGCGAGAGGTGCAGGTGCGGCATCAGCCGCGGCTCCTCGGCGATGAGGCGCAGCAGATCCCGGTCCAGTTCGACCGCATCCACCGAGGACAGACGCAGGCGCGGCAACTCGGGCACCGCCGCCAGCAGGCGCCGCGCCATCTGGCCCAGACTGGGCGCCCCCGGCAGGTCGCCGCCGTAGGAAGTCAGATCGACGCCGGTCAGCACTATCTCATGGGTGCCGCCCTCGACCAGCTTGCGCACCTGGGCCGTCACCTCCCCGAGCGGCACCGAGCGGCTGTTGCCGCGGCCGAAGGGGATGATGCAGAAGGTGCAGCGGTGATCGCAGCCCTGCTGAACCTGAACGAAGGCGCGGGCGCGGCCCTCGAAGCCGTCGATCAGATGGGCCGCGGTCTCGGTCACCGACATGATGTCGTCGACCGCGACGCGCGCTGCGCCGCCGGGCAGAAAACTTTGTGCCTGCAGCTTTTCCTCGTTGCCCAATACCTGGTCGACCTCGGCCATGCGCGCGTAAGAATCGGGATCGATCTGGGCCGAACAGCCGGTCACGATCAGGCGCGCGGCCGGGTGCTCGCGCCGGGCCCGGCGGATCGCCTGGCGCGCCTGGCGCTCGGCCTCGGCGGTGACCGCACAGGTATTCACGATGACCGCGTCCTTGAGCCCGGCGGCGCGCGCGTGCCCGCGCATGACCTCGGACTCGTAGGCGTTGAGCCGGCAGCCGAAGGTGACGATTCGGGGCCCAGTGGAATTGGCGTTGGCGCTGGCGGTCACGTTCCGGCTCCGCTTTCAAGCGCGCCCAGATCGAACTCGCCGACAAACGCGGTCGCGACCGGCCCGGACATCGTCACGTGGCCGTCTTCGCGCCATTCGATATCGAGCGGCCCGCCATCGAGGGTCACGGTCACCTGGCGCCCGGTCAGGCCGCGCCGGGCGGCGGCGACCGCGGCGGCACAGGCGCCGGTGCCGCAGGCCCGGGTAATCCCGGCGCCGCGCTCGCAGACCCTGAGGCGCAACCGGTCCGGTCCGGTCACCTGGGCGATGCCGATGTTGGCGCGCTCGGGGAACAGGGGGTCGTGCTCCAGCTCCGGGCCGAGGCGTGCCAGATCGACCCCCGCGGCATCCTCGACGAAGAACACCGCGTGAGGGTTGCCCATGTTGACTGCAACCGGATCGCGCAAAGTCTCGCGGGCGAGCTCCAGATGGAGCGTATCCTGTTCGCGCGCCAAGGGGATCTCGCCCCAGGCGAGGCGCGCGACACCCATGTCCACCGTGACCCGGCCCGCGGCGGCGGCCTGGGCGCCGAGCAGCCCGGCCTCGGTCTCGATGACGACGGTCTCGCGGCCGCTCTCGGCCATCACCAGGGAGGCGGCGCAGCGGGTGCCGTTGCCGCAGGCGTCGACCTCGCCGCCGTCGGAGTTCCAGAACCGGAAAAAAACGTCTGCGTGGCCGTTGCGCGGCGGCTCCAGCACCACGATCTGGTCGCAGCCGACGCCAGAGCGCCGGTCGGCCAGCGCCCGCGCGCACGCGTCGTCGAGCGCAAACGGCACCTCCCGGGCATCGACCACCACAAAGTCGTTGCCCAGCCCGTGCATCTTGATGAAGGGACGCATGCTCATGACCCCGGGTTATATGGCGTCGGGGGGCGAGAAGTCCACTAAATGCACTGGCTTTGCGTTCACCCAACATCTAGCCTGTTGGCTGCCACCGACCCATGGGCTCACCTTTGATGCCATGCAAGAACCCGACCTCACGTCGCCGAAAACACGAAGGCAAGGATTACCATGGCAGAGATCGATAAAGCCGATTCACTATTTCGAAGCGTTCTTCGAAATTGGGAAGATCACCGAGCTCCAACGTAAGTGTGTCCCATTCGGCGCGCGCCCTTTGAACAACCTGGGGCCTAGAAAGGGAATTTCGATCTGGATTGATGCCTCTGGATGCGCTCTTAGTTCGGAAAACTTGGAGCAAATGTGCCTTCTCATTCCGGTCCAGAGAGAATCGCTCCACCAAATATGCCAAGTCATATACATCTTGCCGTCGGTAACGATTTCTAACTACTTGCTGCAACAGGGCCCGCAGTTTTTCCGCGATCAGATCGAGCAACGAATAAGCTTTAATTTCCGGGCCGTCCTTTCCCAACCGGACGACCTGAATAGCGTCTATCGGCTCATTGAAACTTATGTCAGCTTCAAGGATCGTCGGGCACTGGCCCGCTCTCAGGCGAATCTCCTGAGGAGAATCACGAAGCGCGTATGCAATTTTCATTTCCAGTGCTGGGAACGAGTCGATTTCCAGACTGTTTTGCCTAGGCCTCGCTCTTACGGTTTGAACTCGGCAAACAAGACTAGGGTACCCAATTTGCGCGGCTGCCCGAATCACAGCATCGTCGAACTCGGCACGAATATCGCCTATTTCGACAGTTTTCGGATTGAATGAAGCAGTAAAATCCAAATCTGCCGTTTGGCGCGGACTATCATAGCGAATTCCCATCAGAACGCCGCCTTTTAGAAAAACTTTGCTTGCGTATGATGGTGTGATGCCAATAGCAGCGATAAACACTTCGGTCGCTTGCCGTTCCAAATATGCTTGTGGGTCTGAACGTGCTCGTTCTACCCACGAGGCAATGTCCACCACGACAATGTCTTTTGGATCGATTTTTGGGGTGGCTTCAGACATTTATGGAAATTTTCCACTCTTCGGAGTAGTTCGGAGCGTATGGCTTTGATGGATCGAGGACACGCGAACCTCCCCGCATTGCAAATCGCTTCCAAGCACTAACTCTCGGATCATCTAAGCCTAGGACTTCTGTGAGTAGGTATCCCGCGCGCATTTTTGTAATGGTTGTACGTGCTTCATCGATCAAGGGAATGATTTCGTCCAAATAGGTGCGCCCATGCTCTTGCCAAACATCGACTACATGCCGCATTCCGCCGCATCGGTTGGGCTGATCTAACATGTCGACAAATGTTTGGCCAATGGTTGTAATCCGCGCAAGACTTCCACGAATTTTTATCTTCTTGCCCATGTAATTGGTGCGGAATTCATCTAGCAGTCTGCCTCTTACAGTTCTTGGGTGGTGTACCAACCGAAGGGGGATAATATCGTCGAGGTGAGAAATAATATCCCGATCGTGGTCCTTTTTCATCTTTTCGGATATTAACTTCTTGCCAACACTAGAAGCGGCAGTAGTAAGAAACAGTGCTTCAGGGCGACGGTTGGTCAGCCCATATCGCTGCATCGCTGACAAGTGCGAAATATAGCAGAATGGATCTATTACACAGCATACTTCCTCAGCAGGCCGGTCAGAATTTGTAAGGATTCGATTGGCATAGGATACGTAGTTAGGGTCTGCCCTGATCATGGTCAGATTGCGAAGTTGGCGTCGCAGTCGCTTGAAGTCATCTAATGAAGCATGGTCGTGTCTTAGATTAAGTTTCTTGCCACTCCTGTATAGAACCTGAACTAATCGGAAGAGTTCATAATCTGTGATCGCGGGCCAGCCAATATCTTCTAAGTTCCGAGTCAGCTCCTGATTGGCTTTTGTAGAGCGACCGAGTCGGGCGCGCATCAGAATTTCTGGCGGGGTCAGGGATTCAGCCATTTGAAATTTGAGCCTTATTGAAAACAAAGGAGCCAGTCAATGTCCTAAGGACATTGACTGGCTCCTTTGTCGCCTATCATACAGCGGCGGCCGAAACTGTCAAGCAGAAAAAGCAACTCCGGATAATGATAGAGTCCGTTGTCCTTAGGACAACGGACTCTATCATTATAGTTGCGCCAAGTCAAGCAAAAATCGCCCCTCGCCGACATTTGAAATGAAGAAACCAAAAGATACACCAACTCCATAATTCGCCCAATCAATACACCCTTCTACCCCCGCTTGACCCGGGGCCGGGCGGTCCTTATGTTCCGCTCCGACAGCCGCCATGGGAAGTACCCCGGCGACCCTGGATCTCCGGGGAGCCCCGCCAGTCCGCGAGTTTCGCGCACTGGCGCGAATTACGTTTGGCGGGGTGGGTTGATTTGAGGACGCGTTAGACCGGTCATGTTCGACTCTTTGCAGGAACGCCTGGGCGAGGTCCTGGGCAAGCTGACC
>JAPULJ010000156.1 GCA_027295145.1 Alphaproteobacteria bacterium
ACATGGGCGTCCACTTCCTTAACCCCGCGCTCATTGGCCCAAAGCCGGATCCGACCAAGCCGCAGGTCGTAATGTACGAGCCGGGATCTGACGGCAAGCTCCAGCTCGTCGCGGTCGAGTGGTTCATCCCGCTCGCCACCGGGGTTAAGGGTCGACCGACGCTCTTCGGACAGGATTTCGAGGGACCGATGGCCGGACACGAACCGCTAATACCGGACGGTCTACACCATTACGACCTACACGTTTGGCTCTACAAGAAGAACCCATTGGGTGTCTTTTATCACGCCAACCCTGACGTTGATTGCACGAAGGGCGCGACCTATCCGCTGCGGGGAGAGCCGCCGCGCACGGTGCCGCACAACTGAGCGAACTTGTTTGGTAGGCCCGGCGCCATCGGCGGTATCCAGAGACCGCCACTTGACACCCGCCCTCGATAGGGCGCACCATCGCCGCGTGCATCAGCACATAAGCGGACGACGGAGCCGCGCTAACAGCCCCGTCGCCCTGACCATCAACTGCCCGTGTAAGGGGCCTCCGATGGCTACAAAATCTCATAACATAACGCCGGTGGACTCCCAAGCGGGCAACGCATGGGAGTAAGCAAATGTCTATTTCGAGACGGACCGCCCTCGCGACCGGCGCGGCGGCGATCACCACGGCTGCGATCACGGCGCCGCTGGTCATCAAGGCGGCTGGCGTGAAGACGGCGCTGGCTGGCGATCCTGTCATTGCCCTTTCCGATCAGCTTCGCGCCACTTGGACGGCATGGTGTTCGGCCATGGACGCACACGAGGACGCTTGCCACCGCGCCGGCCTCACTATTTTGGAATCCCGAGAAGTCCATCGGGAACATGGCATCGAACCGTTATGGCAAGAGGTTGAGCACCGGAAGGCCCGGTTCTGGGATTTGCAGGCGCGCTTGCTGGACACACCGGCGACCACCACGCGCGGCGTGCTGGCCAAGATTCGCGGGTTCTACGGTGATGACGAGATCGCAAATATTATGGCTGGCGATCTTCCGTGTGATCCCCTGGGCTCGGAATTTGCAGCGTCGGTTTACCGCGACCTTGAGCGCCTGTCCAGGGGGCTGCCGTCATGACCGAGAAAGAGGAATTTCTCGCGGGCCTGGCCAAGCGCCTGCGGAAGTTGCGGCTGCATCTTGGTTATGAAACGGCAGCCAACTTTGCCCGCGCCATCGGTTACCAGCCGGACAAGTACAGCCGGTATGAGCGCCGTGGCATCGAGCGGACACGCGTCCTTATGCGACTGGTAGAGGCCATAAAGACGAGCGGCCATGGCCAGGTTAGCTATGATTGGCTGTTGGACTTCAAGCCCGGCCCGATGTTCTACCCAAGTGAACCGCAGAAACGCCCGGCGCTTAGGGTAGTGGAAGGCGGGGAGGCGCGGTCATGACGGTAACGACCCTACCCATGCCCAAGTGCACCATGGGCGATGGGCTCGACAAACTGGGCTATGCCGGCGACGCCCTCGATTCGGGGCGCTATGCGCTCGCACACCTCATGGAAGAGTTGCACGCAGACTTCGGCTCAACCCGTGTGATCGAATGCGTGATCCTCACGTTGGCCAAAGCCGCCGAGGATCTGAAAACTGGCCTGGACGCTGTTTCGTTCGAGCATAAGGTCTTCAAGGTATGGGAGGCCAAGAACGCCCAGGAGACCGAGGAGGCGCGGCCATGAGACGCCAGACAGAGACCACGGCCGCCGCGGCGAGCAGCGCGAGCGATCCGGTTGCACAGATCGGGCGAGACTTGGCGGCAACCTGGCGCCAAGTGTGGCGGAACGACGAAGAGCGGTTGCCCGCCGATGCACCTGTGGCGCAGAGAACCCGTTCTGCACGTCTGGATTACCGTCTTGCCGATCGGTGGGAGGCTCTGGAGGCCATGGCGGCCGAAATTCCGGCCAGCACTCTGGATGGCGCGATGGTGCAGATCATGCTCGCACACGCCGCGGCCGACCTGATGGAAGCCGACAGTGCCGACGCAACCGCGGCGGTGCAAATGCGGATCATCAGCAGGCTGCTGTACAGCGCCTTGGCTGTCGTCGAACAGGTGGCGGGCGTGCCGCGTGAACAGTTGGGCGGCGAAGCCTACATGCGCCGCGATCTCGACCCCCATGCGCTGCTGGCGGAAGCCACAGAGGAAAGGGCCGCATAGAGACAGGCGCCCGCACCCGCGTGCATCGGCGCGCGGTCCGCCGTTACCTTCCAGCCCTGCGGGCGCCTCGTGCATCCTGGGCTGGGGGGAGGCCGCAACCTGCTCCACTGCTCGACAGGGCAGCCGGGCGATCATGCGAGGATCATTTATTTCTCTCACGCTTTTTTAGGAGACGGTCGTAGTTGTACCCGCTTTGGGACACGAAAATGAGGTTGTTGCCAGCGCGGCCGGGGTCGTATTGCCTTGCGAATCCACCCCGATGCCATTGCCCGAAAACATCAATGTAATCGACATAACCGTAAATCCAGAGCGTTTCATCCCCTGTGTTGATCCTATCAAGATGATCGTCGGAAATTCCATCGAACGCTTTCCAAACCAAAAAGAGGTCGTTGGCGACCAGGAACCCGGCAGTAGGCCCATCGGTGTTTTCTGGCTTTGGATATTGGGGGATAATTGGAGCCGCTTGGTCTTTGGGCATGACCCACCAACAAAGAGCCACGTTGATTACATTCGCGGGGGTTCGCCCGAAATTTTTTACCTCAATGACAATTCGGGCCTCTTTGCGATCTCTATCTATCGTCAGTCCTTCCCCAAACTCTGGTCCAGATAGGTGCGACATCTTCACATAGGCGCGCTCCGAAACGGCCGAGTGTTTTTAGATGCGACGCGTGGCGACAAAGAGAAAACACGTAAATACCGCGATGACTATGGTCGCAATGGCGACGACGGTAGTCGCATGGGCATCGAGAAAACTTCCGACCGAGGTGAGTGTCATCACTTCACAAGTGGCCATCTTCCCAACAGTCTATCAATCTCGTATCAACGATGGGAAAGGATAACACGTCTCGCGGTGAGATCCGTAGTCCAGACGAGGGCCCCGCCCCGGCGGGATTGACACCCCCACCAGACGCGTCGACAATGAATCACTACCCCAATAGCACTGGCCCCGGCTTTACGCTGGGGCCTTTCTTGTGGCCTAGTTTCCGTGACATAATCGAGTCACGAAATGGAGGCTTTCATGGGTCGCAATTCGATAGGCAAGAAACCGATGACGCCAGCCGAGAGGCAGCGACGCCGACGAAAGAGGTTGAAGACAGAACGCAGTGACGAGGTTCGCAAGAAATCGGCGGCGAAAGCGAGAGACGAGCGGGCCCTTGCCTATATCCCCATGGCGCCGGGGATCACTGTTTGGTTCAAGAAGCGAATAAGGGCGCGCGAGGTAGCAGAGATCTGGCAGCCGAGGACGCGGCCCCTTGCGGCATTCCAAGACGGGCTTGAAGACGACGATATATTGGCGCTGTTGCGCGATCTCAGGATATTGGCAATCGAGCGCGGACTATCGCCAGAAGCGGAGCCACCTCTCGGGAAGCCCGTTTACCCTGGGCCCGACGAGTGCGTGATGGTAGGACGCAACGATCTTGGTCGCGTTGCCGGCTCTGATTGAGCACCCCGCTCCAGCGGGGCTTTTCTTTTGCCACCACCTGCGCTCTCATAGCCCTATGGACCCAGACCTTGAGAACGTCATCCGGCAGGCTCTTGGGGATGCCCTGGCAGTCGGTAGGGACCACACGGGCCAGACCGAGCTTGCCAT
>JAPULJ010000157.1 GCA_027295145.1 Alphaproteobacteria bacterium
CGCGCCATCGAGGCGGCGCATCTGAAGCGGGATTACGAAGCGCTTAAACGCCGCGCCGGGGGCGAGGCAACGATGATCGGTGAGACCCCCACCATGTGCCAGATGCGACAGGCGATCGAACGCGTTGCCCGCACCAGTAGCCGGGTCTTCATCACCGGCCCAGCGGGTTAGGGCAAGGAGATGGTGGCGCGGATGGTTCACGACCTCTCGCCGCGTGCCCAAGGCCCCTTCGTGGTGCTCAACTGTGCAACCATGCACCCAGACCGCTTGGAGATCGAATTGTTCGGTGCCGAGCCGGGGGGTGGCGGAGACGGTCCTTACAAGATCGGAACATTCGAGCAGGCTCACGGTGGAACACTGCTACTCGACGAAGTCGCCGATATGCCCATCGAGACGCAAGGCAAGATCGTCCGCGTCCTGCAGGATCAGACATTCGTGCGCGTCGGCGGCACTCAGAAGGTCGAAGTCGATGTTCGCGTCGTCGCCACTACAAATCGCGATCTACAGGCGGCAATGTCGGCAGCGCGTTTCCGCGAGGACCTCTACTACCGGCTCAATGTCGTGCCAATCGAGGTGCCGCCTCTGCGCGCCCGCCGCCCGGACATTCCGGCCCTGGCCAAGCATCTGATGGAACGTGCTGCGGTGGTCGCCGGCGTGCCACCACGCCTGATCGGTGACGACGCCATGGCCAGCCTGCAATCCTACGCCTGGCCGGGCAATGTTCGCCAACTCGGCAACGTTATCGACAGGTTGCTGATTATGGCCGAAGGCGATCCATCGCTGCCGGTTGCGGCCAATATGTTGCCCCCCGAATTACGCGCCGAGACACCGATGTCAGCCCATTGGGACCGGGGCGGGGAGATCATGACGCTGCCCCTGCGCGAGGCCCGCGAGATCTTCGAGCGCGAATATCTGGCGGCACAGGTTCTGCGCCACGACGGCAACATCTCGAAAACCGCCGAGTTCGTCGGGATGGAACGCTCGGCGCTGCACCGCAAGCTCAAGAGTCTCGGCGTCCCCGGACCGGACAAACCGCACTGACCAACGCCGGCTCCGGCGGCGGTCTGCGGATCGGTATCAAGCTATGAAAATCATTGTCTGCGGCGCGGGTCAGGTGGGCACCAACTTAGCCCGCCACCTAGCCACCGAACACAACGATGTCACCGTTATCGAGCAGTCGCCCGACCTCCTTCGCCGGGTCACTGAGACGCTCGAAGTGCGCGGTGTGACGGGCTTTGCCGCCTACCCTGATGTGCTCGAACAAGCCGGCGCCAAAGAAGCCGACATGCTGATCGCCGTCACCCATGCCGACGAAGTCAATATGATCGCCTGCCAAGTCGCGCACTCGCTATTCAACGTGCCGACCAAGATCGCCCGGGTGCGGGCGCAGAGCTATCAGAAGCCGATCTGGGCGGATCTGTTCAGCCGCGACAACCTGCCCATTGACGTCATAATTTCGCCGGAGATCGAAGTCGCGCGAGCAATCAACAACCGCCTGATGGCGCCCGGCGCCTTCGACATGATCCCCCTCGGCAATGGGCGGGTCAGAGTGGTCGGCGTGCGCATCGAGGATGACTGCCCGATCGTCGATACCCCGCTACGCCAGCTGACGACGCTGTTCCCCGAGCTTCACCTCATCGTCATCGCCATCCTGCGTAACGGCAAGGCTATCGTCCCCGACCCCGAGGACCAGCTATTGGCCGGCGATGAGGCCTATTTCGTCGCCGAGAGGGATCACGTCGTCCGCTCGCTCGCCGCCTTCGGCCATGAGGAGCCCGAGGCCCACCGCATCGTCATCGTCGGTGGCGGTAATATCGGCCTATTCCTGGCCCAGGAATTTGAGGCCCACCGGCAGGACTTGACGACCAAGCTGGTCGAGATCAACAAAGAGCGCGCAACCGAAATTGCCGGCCGCCTCAAGGATACCATCGTCGTCAATGGCAGCGCCCTCGACCTCGAAATCCTCGAGGAAGTCAATATCAGCAAATCCGATACCATCGTCAGCGTCACCAACGACGACGAGGTCAATATCCTGTCCTCGCTGCTCGCCAAGCGGAACGGCTGCAAGCGGGCAGTGACGCTGGTCAACAACCAAAGCTACGAGCCGTTGATTGCCTCGCTGGGGGTCGATGTCGTGGTCAACCCGCGGGCGATTACCGTCTCGACCATACTGCACCATATACGTCGTGGGCGGATCATCGCGGTCCATGCACTGCGTGACGGCGTCGGCGAAGTGATCGAAGCCGAGGCGCTGGATACCTCGGCGGCGGTCGGCAAGCCGATCAAGGATATCGGCCTGGACAAGGGCATTATCATTGGCGCCATCGTGCGCGGCGACGAAGTGCTGCTGCCGCGCGGAGAAACCGTGATCAAGGCAAAGGACCGCGTTATCCTATTCGCCACAGCCCAATCGGTGAAAAAGGTCGAGGAACTGTTCGCCGTCGGGCTGGAATTCTTCTAAGGTAAAAGCCGATGTCGAGGATTGCCTACGTCAACGGACAGTACCTGCCGCACCGCGAGGCAGCGGTGCATTTCGAGGATCGCGGCTACCAGTTCGCCGATGGGGTCTACGAGGTCTTCGCCGTACGGGGCGGGCGGCTGGTCGACCACGAGCTTCACTACGACCGGCTTGACTATTCGCTTCGCGAGTTGGCAATCGAAGCCCCGGTTTCGCGGCCGGTATTGTTGATGATCATCGAAGAGGTGATCAGGCGCAATCGGGTCACCGAGGGGATCGCCTACCTGCAGATCACCCGCGGCGTCGCCCCGCGCGATCACGGCTTTCCAAAGACAGCAGTGCCTCCGGCGCTGATCGTTTCGGCCCGTAATATGCAATCCAAGGAGGCCTTGCGTCGCACCGGCGTTGCCGTGATCTGCGTTCCCGATCTACGCTGGAAGCGCCGGGACATCAAAACCATCTCCTTGCTGCCGAACATCATGGCCAAACAAATGGCAGTTGAGGCGGGGGCCTACGAGGCCCTGCAGGTCGACGAAGACGGAACCATCACCGAAGGCACCGCGACGAACGCCTGGATCGTCACCGACAAAGGCGAGTTGGTGACGCGCAAAACCGACCGCTCGATTCTCAGCGGGATCACCCGCCTCACGGCAATCACGCTTGCTCGATCAGCGCAACTGAAGCTGGTCGAACGCCCATTCACGGTGGCCGAAGCCAAGGACGCTTGCGAAGCCTTCCTAACCAGCACGACCTCGGACATCATGCCGATCATCAGCATCGATGGCGCTGAGATCAACGGTGGCAAACCGGGTCCGATCACCAAGCGCCTGGGCGAACTTTACGAGACCCATGCCGTCGGCGCCTGAAGTGCATGCGCCGGCACGGCCACGGGCGATACTCTTCGATTGGGACAACACGCTGGTTGATAGCTGGGAGGGCATCCGCGACGCCCTCAATACCGCCCTCGTGGCGATGGGCAAGGAGCCGTGGAGCAAAGCCGAGGTCAAGGCCCGCGTTAGGGCCTCGGCGCGCGATTCCTTTCCTCAGTTGTTTGGCGATCGTTGGCAGGAAGCAGCAGAAATATTTTACGAGCGCTTCGAAAGCGCCCATCTGCAAACCCTGCGCCCGCTGCCGGGCGCCGCGAAGATGCTCGAAGCGCTGGCCCGATCGGAGCTCTATCTCGGCATTGTCAGCAACAAGCGCGGCGATCTTTTGCGCATCGAAGCGGCCGAGATCGGTTGGAAAGGATACTTCGGCAAGATCGTCGGTGCCACCGATGCGGCCGAGGACAAGCCTTCGCCCAAGCCAATCTATCATGCGTTGAGCGGCAGTGGAATCGAAGCAGGACCGGAGGTTTGGTACGCCGGCGATGCGCTGATCGATATCGAATGTGCCCACCGGGCCGGATGCATCGCCGTGCTCGTGGGCGACGGTCACGGCGGCGAGGTACCTGCCTCGCGACCCGATATTCTGGTTGATGATTGCAAGGGGCTTGCAAAGCTGTTGCGAGTGTCATAACTCCACTAACTAAGAAGCCAAGTCGAGGGCGGGGGGCCGTCGAGTGCTTCTGCGCGCCACACGCATTTGGGGCGCCGGATTCGGCCCCAATTTAAGGGCCGTGTGGCCGCCCTCTACTTTAAGAAAATCGGCCCGATATGAAAGAAATGCCCGGCTTTAATCAGTCTGGCCCAAGAAAAGCCGGCCCAAAAAAAGAAGGTATGAGTCATGCCCGCGGACAAACCACAAAATCTCCAGGATGTCTTTCTCAATCACATCCGTAAGAACAAGACCCCGGTCACTGTCTTCCTCGTCAATGGCGTTAAACTGCAGGGAATCGTAACCTGGTTCGACAATTTTTCAGTGCTGCTAAAACGCGACCATCATTCCCAGTTGGTCTACAAGCACGCCATCTCCACCGTCATGCCGACCACCCCGATCCAGCTCTTCGAGCCGGACAAGGAAGCCGAGACGAAGGAAACCGAGGTGAAGGAAGCCAAGGCGGAAGCGGCGAGCTGACGCGGCGGCTGCCGGCGATGGCGCGTCCATCGTGACCGGCGGGAAGCTTCGCGCCGGCAAGGAAATTCGTGCCTATCTCGTATTGCCGGAGTTGCGCGCAGAGCGGACCGGCGCGCGCAGCATAGAAGCACGCCTCGAGGAAGCGGTCGGGCTCGCACGCGCCATCGATCTCGAAGTCCTCCGCGCCGAGGTTCGTAAGATCGCCCGGCCGGCGCCGGCGACCCTGTTCGGCCGCGGCATGGTTGAGGAGATCGCCGGGATCGTCGCTGGCGAAGACGCCGATCTGGTGGTCGTGAACGGCACCCTGACGCCGATCCAACAACGCAATCTTGAACGCGCCTGGAATACCAAGGTCATCGACAGAGCGGCACTGATCCTTGAAATTTTTGGACGCCGCGCGCGCACCCGCGAGGGCCGCTTGCAGGTCGAATTCGCCCATCTGAGCTACCAGCGCTCGCGCCTGGTGCGAAGTTGGACTCACCTCGAACGCCAGCGCGGCGGTTTCGGGTTTCTCGGCGGTCCCGGCGAGTCGCAGCTTGAGATCGACCGGCGCCTGATCGACGAGCGCCTGACCCGCCTCAAACGCGACCTCGAGATCGTCAAGCGCCGCCGCGGTCAACAACGCAAGGCCCGCCGCCGAGTTCCCTTCGCCGTGATCGCCCTGGTTGGTTACACCAACGCGGGCAAATCGACGCTCTTCAATCGACTGACCCGCTCGGAGGTGAATGCCGAGGACATGCTGTTCGCAACCCTGGATCCGACAATGAGGGCGATTGATCTGCCTTCGGGGCGGCAGGCCATCTTGTCGGACACGGTCGGCTTCATCTCCGATTTGCCAACCCACCTCGTCGCCGCCTTCCGGGCGACCCTCGAGGAGGTCATCGATTCGGACATTATCCTGCATGTCCGCGATATCTCCCATCCTGATAGCGCCGCGCAGAATGCCGACGTGCGAGAAGTCCTCGGCGAGCTGGGGCTCCAGAACAGGTTTGAAGACGGGTTGATCGAAGCCCTCAACAAGATCGATCTTCTCGATCCTGAAACCAAATCGGTAATCGCCGCGCGGGCGGCGCGGAGCAACCGTCCGGCAATCCCAATTTCGGCCATAACGGGGGAGGGCACGGAGCGCTTGCTGGTCGTGTTCGACGAGAGCCTGGCCGCATCGCGCCAGATTTTAGCTTTCCGAATCAGCGCCAGCGACGGCGCCGCGATTTCATGGCTCTACGATCACGGCGAAGTGCTCGAGCGCAGCGACGATGAGGCCTACGTCGATATCAGGGTCAGCCTCGATGAGGCCGATGCCGCACGTTTCGAGACGCGAACTGGAAACTTGAGGAGTTAGCCGGCGAAGAAACTGGTACGATCTGCATGCGGTTTAGCTGGGAACGAACCAGGTCAATGGTCCCGGACCCTTGACGTTCGCCGGGTGCATAATTATACCTATTGGCACTCTCAGGCGAAGAGTGCCAAAACGCGCCCCGCCCAGGATCATACCGGGCAGGGTCTCTCAAAATCACCGCTTTTGAAATCATCGGAGGTGTTATGAAATTCAGGCCGCTACACGACCGTGTCTTGATCAAACCGCTGGACGACGACGAGAAAACCTCGGGCGGCATCATCATTCCCGACACGGCCAAGGAAAAACCGCAACAGGGCGAGGTCCTCGCAATCGGCCCCGGCGCCCGCGACGAGCAGGGCAATATCGTGCCGATGGACGTCAAGGTTGGCGATACGGTGTTGTTCGGCAAATGGTCGGGCAACGAAGTCACGATCGACGGTGACGAGCTTTCGATCATGAAGGAATCCGACATCATGGGCGTCATCGGCTAAGGAAGGACACCAGAAAATGGCAGCGAAAGAGGTTAAGTTTTCAACCGAGGCGCGGGCGCGGATGTTGCGCGGTGTGGACGTCTTGGCGAATGCGGTTAAGGTGACGCTGGGTCCCAAGGGGCGCAACGTGTTGCTCGACAAGGCGTTTGGCGCGCCGCGCAT
>JAPULJ010000158.1 GCA_027295145.1 Alphaproteobacteria bacterium
GCACCGCACGCGCGAGGACAGGGCTAGCTGGCGCTTTCGCTTTTCTTCGGCTTTGCGGCGGGCATTTTCGGCCCGGCGACGGATTTTCTCGGCGGCGATCCGGCGGCGGCGCTTATCCTCTGCGCGGTGCCGGGATTCGATTTTGGCTCCCTCACGCCTTCGTTCTTCCTCGACCTTGCGGCGGGATTTGGCCTTCGTGCGGGTTTCGGCGCGACCGCCTCTTTTGGCCTCGGCCTTCTTTCTCGCATCTACCTTGCGCCTGGCCGCGGCTTCGGCGCGTTTCTTGGCCGCTTCCTCGCGGCGCTTTCGCGCCAACTCGGCCTTCTTCGCCAACGTTTCCTTGCGGCGGCGCTCGGCCTTGGATTTCTTCCTGGCTTCCGCCTTTCGCCTGGCCGCGGCGTCGCGTCTCATTTTCGCTTGCGCTTCGGCCTTGCGTTTAGCCACTTCCGCGGCCTTGCGTTTAGCCTCGACTGGCGCGTGCGGCTCGGCTTCCTTGCGCTTGCCCTCGGCGCGCCGTTTGGCGGCCTCGGCGATGTTGCGCCGGGCGATCTCCTCCGGGCTGGGCGCTGCGAACCCGTCGGTCGCAACGTAGGTGGCAAGACTGGCCCCAGCGAGAGCCGCCACGCTAAGACCGGCGAAGAGCAGCTTCCGCAACGGTCGTTTCTCGGATGACGAAGCGGCGGGCGGCCCAGCGGTTGGCCCTGCGGGCGGCAGGGAAAGTGGCGACTTAAGTGTCCGCGGAGCCGGGCCGGCGACGTTTCGGCGCGCAATCAAAGTCCCGGGGATCCTGCTGCTCGGCACTTCTTCGCCCTCGCGGCCGAGCAACAAGCCGCGGAATTCGGCGATCGATTGCGGCCGGTCATCTGCCATGACGGCGAGCGAACGATCGGTGGTGGTGAGCAGGTGATCGGAGAACCCCGGCCGCGCCGCCTTGGCCGCCGAATTCATCGGGTCGGGTTGTTTGCGCGCCTGGGCCGACAAGCGGGTCAGCGCATCGACCAGCGGTTCGTCGGCGACCATCACATACATCACTGCACCGATCGCATAGATGTCGGTCCAGGGCCCCTGGTTGCCGCTGGTCTCGTACTGCTCGTGGGGGGCATAGCCGGGGGTGAAGATGCGGGTCAGGTTCTGGCTGCGCTGGCCCATCGCCTGGCGGGCAGCGCCGAAATCGATCAGCACCGGCGAGCCGTCGTCGCGGACATAGATGTTGCCGGGCTTGATGTCGCGGTGCAGGAAACCGTTGGCGTGGACCTGTTCGAGCCCCTCGATCAACGGGTCTACGATATCGTATATTTCGCGCTCACTGTACTTCTTACCGCTTTGGAGGATCTGCGCGAGGCTCCGGCCCTGCTGGTACTCCATGACCATGTAGGCGGTCGAATTAGCCTCGAAGAAGCGGAAAACTGGAACGATATTGGGGTGCCGGAAGGTGACCAGGACCGCCGCTTCCTTCTGGAAACGGTCGAGCCCCCATTCGAACTCTTCGGAATCCGCCGAGCTGATCGGGCGCACCGAGGAATCCTCGGTGTCGCGGGTGGCGATGCATGAAGGCAGGTATTCCTTGATCGCCACCGCGCGGTCAATGGCAACCTCTCGGGCCATGTAGGTGACGCCGAATCCGCCAGCGCCGAGGACACCCTCGATCCGATAGCCTTCGAACTGGTAGCCGTTCGGCAACGCGTGATGGTGACGCTGTTCGACCACGAAACCCTGCCTTTCGATGACTTTAGCAGTCGATGCATGGGGTTCCCCCCACTACAGGGTGCGGACGTTAGCCCCTAAGTGAACGCAGGTATGTGACCGCCGTCACACCATCGGTGATTTAGCGACCAAGCTGGCAAGCAGGGTTTGATCTCGACGACAGGCGATGATTTAGTCGGTCTTGCGCTAGGAACCTGATTGGTGACAGATGACGCGAGGTTGTCCGGAATGGGTCAGCAACGGTCTCTCGGCAGGTCCACCACATACGCCCGCTTTACCCCCGAAAGCGGACATTGAAGCTCGCACGCAGAATGTCCGCTTATAGCCAAAAGCGGACATTCGAGTGAGTGGCCAATTGGCATCGGTGCGGAAGCGCACCCATTTTCTGTGTCGCCCGTTCCAGGCCGGAAATAACCCCGGCCTATTCCGCAATCGTCGCGGCGGGCTGTCGTCCCGTCAGATACCACGTTGCCATTGAGCCCTTACCTTTGACGTCGATTTCACCCCTTCGCTCGAAATTGTAGTTTCCTCGAAGACGCCGGTAGACGTCTTCCGTCACCTGTATCCGCCCCGCTTCTCCAAGGCTTTCCATTCGGCTGGCAACGTTTACCGTGTCCCCCCATAGGTCGTAGAGGAAGCGGCTCTGCCCAATAACACCTGCAATCAGCGGACCAGTGTGAATGCCCACTCGCAACTGAACAGGTTTGGCATCCGGTCCTATGGTTAGTTTGGCCACTTCGATCATATCTAGGGCGAGGTTTGCGATCGCCTCGGCGTGATTAGGCCGCTCCCGCGGGATGCCACCGGCAACCATGTAGGCGTCCCCAATGGTTTTGATTTTTTCCACTTCGTGTTTCTCTACCAACGAGTCGAACTGATCGAATATCTAGTTGAGATGATCGACCATCTCATCCGGCGCATGGGCGGCTGACACCTCTGTGAAGCCTGCGATGTCTGCGAACAACACAGTCGACTCATCGAAATGGTCGGCAATCCGGCGCTCACCGCGTTGTAACCGATCGGCAATGCTGCGGGGCAGGATGCTGACCAGTAGCTCTTGGTATCGACTGCGTTCTGCCGAAATCACTTCAAGATTGATAAATTCCAGACGGCGGAAGTGGTTGATGCGATAGAGCGCATACATGCCAATTGTGTTAACGGTGAACAGTTGCATAGCAAAGATTGCTACCTGTTCTGCGGTCAGTGCGTGCGCCGCAAAAGCGCCAACAATAGCAATCACTGCAGCCGTCCATCCGGTTACGGTCGTAACCACGAAGTCAAACGGGATGAACACGTACACGCCGATGATGACGGTCATGAAGCCCGCTATGTACAAAATCGTTGGCTCCGCGTAGGCAAACGAGGCCGCATAGAAGCAGCTGTAGAAAATGGCCAGGAAAACGAAGAGAGACGAATAGCGGGTTTTCAGGTGTCGCGTGTAGGTCAATCCATAGAGCACCAAGATCACAACCGCCACTGGCCCAAGCCGCAGATAACGGATCAGATCAGCGTTCGATTTATGCAGCCAATCCTCGACGACCGCGAATGCGGCATTTAGGAGCACGACCATAAGGAAGGCCATGCGCGCGTAACGGAGATCGGGCTGTAGTCGCGCTGCTTGGTAGGCCGTTTCCGGTTCCGGATCGCGGAAGCGGAGTGTTAGCCGATTGAGAGAATTCCTGGACGGTTCGCTTCGAGGTTGGGCCATTTCATACCCAGAGCCAACACCGGCCATATAATTGCTACCGCGATACAGGGCAAAGTTGGCCGACAGGGTGTTTCGAGCAACAGGAAATTACTTATAACATTTAGCTCGCGGAATGTCCGCGTTGGATCAACAACGGTCCTCCGACCGGATCGCCAGGGGAGTCTGCTCCCTGCGGTGAAGCGGACGAAATCGGGCGCATAGCGGACATCGCCGCTCGAATGTCGGCCCTGGGGGCAGAGCGGTCGTGCCCCACACCCGACCAGAACAGCCGGGTATCGCCAAGAAGCGACATTGGCGACACGTGACCCGTCACGCTTCCATCACGGCTCCGGCGAATTCTGGCTGGTGTTGCGGGCGGCGATCGCGTCGACTTCCTGCAACAGCGCTATTAGCTCGGGTTCGTCGATCCTGAGCGTCGCTAACTCGGCCACAGTGTTGGCAAGATAGTCTCGACAGCTGCCGAGTTTGCCGTGCGCCTTGGCGATGATGGCGGCCCGTTCGGCGGTTGGCAGGACGCCCGCATACTGCACATTTGCCTTGTCCACGACAAACGCAATCGCCGTAATTTCGCGACGATCGACAGTAACCGTGAGCCAGCGGGGATAGTATATGGAGGTCAGCATCTCACGCGCCCACAGGTTCTCCAGCCCGGCCAGCGCACATTTCGGCGCCAGGCGATATGCGACGCCGTGGCAGGCGCCGTTGCCCTCCTCCAGGGCCAGGCCCAGACCCGGCGCGGCGGGGGTCCCCCGGGCGATCAACGTCCAGACGCTGAAACGGCGCTGGTAGCCGGTCAGTGTCGCCTTCAACCGTTCGACATGGTCGAAGCATGGCCGCCAGATCAGCGAGCCATAAGCGAAGACCCAGACGTCGTCGGAATTCGGCCGGACCGCCAGCATGGCGCGCAGGCTTGCGGCGCGGTCCGCGTCGCTTAGCTCTTCGAAATACGTCGTTGGGCGCCTTGTCCGGGTCTGCCGCATCGTGGTCGACGGTATTGTCATGTGCCGGAATGTGCCAAGGGCGGGATAACCACTGAAGGCACTGTCAGCTTAATGTGAGCAAGTTACAGAAAAGCGCAAGGCGCTGGCTCTCATGCCGCCAGTAGACGCCACTCATCCAATCGACGGCGCAGCTCGCCGCCACGGGTGATCAGCGCCGGTGTGAAGTGCTCGACTGGCACGACCAATTGGCACAAGGACCGGTCAACGAAATTCGCGGCCGCATCATCATGCACACCGGCGACGGCATCCTCGCGCTGTTCGACGGCCCGGCGCGCGCGGCGCGCTGCACCATGCGCCTGATCGCCGAACTAGACGACACCCCGTCGTCGTGCGGTGCCCGGCCC
>JAPULJ010000159.1 GCA_027295145.1 Alphaproteobacteria bacterium
GGGACGCCTTGCTGCTCGGCGATGAAGGCAAGGTTGCCCATCAGGCGTTCGGTCTCGAAGGCGCCGGGCAGGAGGCCGTTGATAGTCACGTTGTGCTCGACCACCTGACGGGCCAGCCCGGCAACGAAGCCGGTGAGGCCGGCGCGCGCGCCGTTCGACAGGCCGAGAACGGGGATCGGTGATTTGACCGCGCCGGAGGTGATATTGACGATGCGCCCGAACTTGCGCTCGATCATCCCGTCGACGACCGCCTTGATTAGAAATATCGGCGTCAGCATGTTGGCGCGAAGGGCCGCGACCCAAGCCTCCTCGTCCCACTCGCGGAAGTCGCCGGCCGGCGGGCCACCGGCATTGTTGACCAGGATATCGGGTTCGGGACAGGCGGAAAGTGCCGCTTCGCGTCCCTCCTCGGTCGTAATATCACCGGCGATCGTTGTGATATTTGCCCCCGTCTCATCGCGAATTTCCTGCGCGGCGGCTTCGAGGGTCTCGGGCGTCCGTGCTGTCATGGTAAGCACCACCCCTTCGCGGGCAAGTGCCGTCGCGCAGCCCCTGCCGAGCCCCTTGGAGGAGGCGCAGACCAGTGCCTTCTTGCCGGCAATTCCTAGATCCATTTCACAAAACTCCCTGTTGTTTGTTTTGGCGCCGATCTCAGCGCTTGTGGACGGAACCCTGTAAAACCTCGGCGACCAGCGGCACGGTGATGCGCCGGCTACGGGCCAGTGCATCACGGTCGATGGCGTCGACAAGGTGCCGCGCGGTCTCGAAGCTGCGCTCCATGCGTGCCGCCAGATAGTCGATTACCGGGCGGTCGACCGCAAGTTGGCGATCGGCGAAGAGCTTGACCAGCAGGCCGCCAATCAAATCGTCATCGGGCGCCATGACCTCGACCGCCGGTAAGGCGAGGAGCCGCGAGCGCAGATCTTCAAGCCCGATCGTCCAGCGTGCCGGTGGCCGGCGCCCGGCAAGCATCAGCGTGCCGCCGGCCTCACGCAAAAGGTTGTAAAGGTGAAAGAGCGAACGCTCGCCGGTCTCATCCAAAGCAACGTCGGCACAGTCGAGGACGAAGTGCGCGGCGCCCCCCTCCACCAATGTCTGCGGTGCACCGGTCAGCTCGTCAGTGGTCAGCAGGCGAGCCCCCGAGCGGGCCCGCCAGACATTGACCAGATGGCTCTTGCCGCACCCCGGCGGCCCCCACAATGCCAACCCCCCGGCTGGCCAATCGGGCCAGCGGTCCAGCCAGACGACGGCATCGGCGTTGCTGTCCGAAATCAGAAAATCGCTCTGGCCGAGTGCCGGGCGGTGGCCAAGATCAAGGGCAAGCTGACGGGCGGTCACTTCTGCCGATCCATCTCGGCGGTCTGCGCCAGCCAAGCGATCATATACATGACCCCCGAGGCCAGCGTCGTACCTGCCACCACGTAGGTCAGCACCTCGGTCGCGCCAAAGTCCTTGAGGTCGAC
The DNA here is from genome assembly GCA_027295145.1 of Alphaproteobacteria bacterium. GTDB lineage: Bacteria > Pseudomonadota > Alphaproteobacteria > JAPULJ01 > JAPULJ01 > JAPULJ01. Next base: position 1,464 of record JAPULJ010000159.1, read on the forward strand.
ACCGAGCTTGGCCAGAACCACGGCGGCGAGGACGATCTGGGCGGTTGTGTTGGCCTTACTGGTCAAGGAGGGGTCGAGGCGGTAGCGCTCCATGAGAATCAGCCCCAGGAGCGCGCCGATCAAAATCATAACATCGCGCGAAACCACCAGGATCACCAGCCAGGTCGGCAACAGCCCGCCATGGCCGAGCGCGATATAGACACTGACCAGGAGCGCCTTGTCAGCCAACGGATCGAGATACTTGCCGGCGGTCGTTTCCATGTTGAAGTTCTTGGCGATCAGCCCGTCGAGCGCGTCGGACACGCCGGCCGCAACGAACAGCCAGAAGGCCCAACCGAAATACCCGTTGATGATCAACCAAACGGTGACCGGGACCGCCGCCAGCCGGGCCAGCGAAATGAAGTTGGGGATATTCACTGCGCGTCGTTGGGCTTCGCGCGCCCGCCTTTCTTTGCCGCACCCCCGCCTTCTATTGCCGCGCCAAGGCGCAGGAGCCAGCCCGGACCGTCCCTGCCGGCGGCAACGGATCGCTCGATCATGGCGATATTCCGCTGGGCGAGACCGGCGCGTAAGCGATCGAGATCGCCGACATATTTGAGTTCAAGCTCTGCTTGTTGTCGGGAGAGCTGAACGACTTGCGTCGACTTGACCACCGGAACTTCGGATATTCGTCGGCGAATTTCGGTCCATTGGCTGAGCGATTCGATCGTCACCAGGACGCGCACAATCTTGGGCTCACCACCGATGATCGCCTGGTTTTCGCGCTTCCAGCTACTCTCTATGCGGCGGGCAACGGTGGTTGCGGCGGCGGTGAACACTGCTTCACGGTCCTTGCCCTCGACCGCGCGAAAGCGGCCCGCAACTCGAAACGAGTTGGTCAGGGGCACGTACCGCCACAGGGATATGTCGAGCCGCGGTTTGTCAGCGTTGCCCGGAGCCTGGGCAGCCAGCGCTACCAGCACTTCGCCAGCATCGTACTGCCTGGCGATCGCCGCGAGCTTCTTCTTGTCGCCGGTAAGAGCGCTTTTAGCGTCGATCGACCGCAGATCATTCAAATCGCCCAATGCCAGCATGAAGGGCACCAGACCGCCTTTCAACGGCGCCCTCCCCCAGGCATCTCGCCACGGATTGGGCGCCTCCCACAGAGTCGTGCGTTTGCCGACGCGGTATACCGGCAGCACCAGAATGGGTCGGCTGGGGGTGTCGACATAGGAAACTTCCGCTTCCTTGAGGAGCCGGCGGATGGCGTCTGGCTTGAATCGCACGGTCATCAGCGCGAGGTAGCGAACGGCCGAGGTCTTCTCCTCGCTCACCGAAAACCCGTTGATCATTTGGATGATACCGGAATCTTCGATCTTGGGCAGCTTGGCATAGTCTGCCGTGTTGGCCAGCCGCCGCAGAAGCAGGCGCAACGCCTTGGCCCGGCCCATCGCCAGAGCGCTCCGGCGGGCTTTTTCAGTGTCTCCTGCCGTCGCGTCGATCGTCACCTCCTCGACCGTGAAAGGATCGACGCTCTGCGTCGGCGCAGACCCAGCGAATAGGGTGAGAGAAGCAAAGATCGTAGCGAACAATATCGGAAGCGCGAAGCGGGACGGCCGCCAGTGATCGATCATTGCAATGCCATCGCAATCAGTAAAGACTGGGTCTTTGGGGCGCCGATGCGCGCGGGATTGACGTATAATACCTTATGAGTCCGGGGGTTGCCATCGGCGGCGAGAAATACAAAGCGGCGGGGGTCGATATCGATGCTGGCGCCGATCTGGTTGAGGCGATCAAGCCTCTGGCCGGCGCTACCTCGCGCGCCGGATCGATGGCTGGGCTCGGTGGCTTTGGCGCTTTTTTCGATCTGCGCGCGGCGGGCTTCGACGACCCGGTACTGGTGGCCGCCACCGATGGGGTCGGCACCAAACTCGAAATCGCCCAAAACCTGGGCCGCCACGAAACTATCGGCATCGATCTGGTGGCCATGTGCGTCAACGACTTGGTGGTGCAGGGCGCCGAACCGCTCTTCTTTCTCGACTACCTGGCCACCGGGCGGCTCGACGTCGCGGCGGCGACGCAAGTGATATCCGGGATCGCCGAAGGTTGCCGGCGCGCCGGTTGCGCCTTGATCGGCGGCGAGACCGCCGAGATGCCGGGTATGTACCAGGGCAGCGCCTATGATCTCGCCGGCTTCGCCGTCGGCGCGGTCGAGCGCGGCAAGGCGCTGACCGGCGCGGAAGCCAGCGCCGGCGACGTGGTGCTGGGATTGGCCAGCGACGGCATTCACGCCAACGGCTACTCGTTGGTCCGGGCGATCGTCGCCGACAGCGGTCTTGATTATGACGATCCCGCGCCCTTCGCTACAGAGCAGACCCTCGGCGGGGCGCTTCTGACGCCGACGCGGATCTACGTGAAATCGTGCCTCGAAGCGGCGCGCGCCGGCGGGCTCAAGGCGCTGGCGCATATCACTGGCGGTGGGCTCACGCAGAACATTCCGCGGGTCTTGCCGGACGGGCTGGCGGTGCGGCTCGAGGGCGGAAGCTGGCCGGTAACGCCTGTCTTTGTGTGGTTGGCGAATGCCGGCGCGGTGTCGCCCGGCGAGATGGCGCGCACGTTCAATTGCGGCATCGGCATGGTGGCGATCTGCCGGCCTGATGATTGCGAACGCTTCACGAAGCTTTTTCGCGCCTGCGACGAGAATGTACAGCGCATCGGCACCGTGGTGCCGGCGAATTCCTCCGTGCCCACCGTCGCCATCCAAGATTGGGACGCCCAATGGCAGACTTGAAGGCCGCGGTTCTGATTTCGGGGCGGGGAAGCAACCTGCAGGCACTGATCGAGGCCTGCGCCAACCCGGACTATCCGGCCGAGATTGTGCTTGTCATCTCGAACAAGCCGAAGGCGATGGGTCTCAAACGGGCGCGTAAGGCCGGCATCGACGTGCGGATTATCGACCACCGCGACTTCGATAGTCGCGAGGATTACGATGAATCCATCACGCAGGCGCTGGAGGCCGCCGGCACCGAACTCGTCTGCCTCGCCGGTTTCATGCGCGTGCTCGGCGAGAGTTTCGTCGAGCGCTGGCGCGACCGCGTGATCAACATTCACCCCTCGCTGCTGCCCGCCTTCAAGGGGCTAAACACCCACGAACGGGCGATTGACGCCGGCATTCGCATTACCGGCTGCACCGTACATTTCGTGCGCCCGGCGATGGATGATGGCCCGATCATCGTTCAAGCGGCAGTGCCGGTACTGCCCGAGGACGACGCCAAAATCCTGGCCGACAGGATCCTGGTCGCCGAGCACAAGTGCTACCCGATGGCGGTGCGCCTGATTGCCGAAGGCCGAGCGCGGGTGGTCAACGAGAAGGTGAGTTTCGACGGCGCCGAGCCAGCGGAAGGGTTGCTCATCAACCCAAGGGACGATACCGCCCGCTAACTCGGCATCGTGACGAGCTCCGGCGATTGGGGCTTGTGCAGGCCCGGACAAGGTGATGTAGGATCGATTGGGGCGTTTGGGAGAACAGAAAGAATCAAAGAAGGGACGCCGAACGATGGCAAGTGAATTCGACATCAAGCCGCACGTCCAGATGTGGCGCGACTTCACCAGGATCATGACGTTTAGCGCTGGCGGGGTGGTCTTGAGTCTGATCTTGCTGGCGCTGGTCCTCTTGACTTAAGCACACGCTAGCCGACGATTTCCTCGGGCGTGAAGAAGAATTCGATTTCGATCTTCGCATTTTCCGGCGAATCGGACCCATGTACCGAGTTGGCTTCGATCGATATGGCGTGGGTCTTGCGGATCGTGCCCTCGGCGGCCTCGGCAGGGTTGGTCGCCCCCATCACCTGGCGGTTCTTGTCGACCGCATTCTCGCCTTCGAGCACTTGGACCACGACCGGGCCCGAAGTCATGAATTTCACCAGATCGTCGTAGAATGGGCGATCCTTGTGGACCGCGTAAAACGCCTTGGCCCGCTCCTCGGTCAGGCGCAGGCGCTTCTGGGCGATAATTCTCAAGCCCGCCGCCTCGAGCATGGCGTTGACCGCGCCGGTGAGGTTGCGGCGTGTCGCGTCCGGCTTGATGATCGAGAACGTGCATTGGACGGCCATTTCCGAAGGTGCCTGTGAGCGGTGGGCGGCCGCGCCTTATAGAGGCTTTGCCCAAGTGCCACAACCCGGCGGGCTTGCGTCGTCCATTCATTGATCTCATGCTGCCGGACCAGATCCATTCGCTTCGAACTGCCTGGACACCCGTAGCGTACGGTGCCATTGGACAGCCGAACCCGCTTCGACTTGAGCGGACGAAGCTCCGGGCTTTCAGGCAATCTAAAGAATGCCGAAAGGACGGTGCGTCGTGATATTTTTTCACAAGAGCCGAAATAAACTGCCGCGCGCCGGGAACGAGGAAGAGCGGATCGTCCAGCTGCTGACGCTGCACGGCGTCGAGGCCGTAATCGACGTCGGCGCCAACGAAGGCCAGTACGCGCGGCGGCTGAGGAGTGCTGGCTATCGCGATGCGATCGTCTCGGTCGAACCCGGCGCCGCTGCGCATGCCGCCCTCAGCGGAGCGGCCGATGGCGACCCGAATTGGTCGGTGGCCCGCCGGATGGCAGTCGGCGAGAAAGCGGGACTGGCGCAGCTGCATGTCTCGACCCGCAGCGACATGAGCTCGCTCAAGGAAATGAGCGCGGTGACCCGCGAGGCATTCCCAAAGGCAGCACCGGCGGGTGAGGAAACGGTGACAGTGGAGCGCCTGGACGCCGTTTTCGACGAGCTCGTCGGGTCCGACGTGGAGCGCGTCTTTCTCAAGATCGACACCCAGGGCTCTGAGGTCGAAGTGCTTCGCGGCGCCGAGGGCGTGCTGCCGCGGATCGTCGGCATGCAGCTCGAGATGTCGTTGGTACCACTCTATGACGGCGAACCCCCCTACCTCGCCCTCCTCACCGAACTCGACAGGCTCGGTTTCGATCCACACCTGTTCCTCAAGGGATTTTTCAGCCGCCGCCTGCGCCGGCAGCTTCAGTTCGACGGCGTGTTCTTCCGGACCTGACCGGGCGGCCGGGGGCTGGTGCGGCTTGATCGGATGCCGCGCTACTCCTCGGTCTTACGCTCCCAGCCCCCGGTTTCGGTCTGTTGATGGTAGACGCAAACGTGGCCGGCCTCTTGATAGGATTTCCAGCGCAACCTGGCTTCGGCGACCGCTGCCTCGTCTCTTCCGTCGAACATCTCGAGGCAACGCTCGAAGCTGGCGATGCTCTCACTGGAAGCGCCGTCGCTGAGAATCAAAATGCTTGCCCCATTGGGGTTTTCGTCCTTGGCCGTCAGCCATACCGGCTGCGCTTCGGCGTTGCCGTCGCGAACGCTGCCATGGGGCAGAAACGAATCTTGCCGGTAGCTCCACAGCATCGCGTTGAGTGATTCGACCCGCTCCTCGGAGCCGGCCATCACGACCGCCCGTTTGCCGCTTCCCAACACCTTCTCCAGCAATTTGGGCAGCGCGCGTTCCAGCGGCGTGCCGGTCAGGTGATAGAAACCGATATCGGTCATGTGGAATGCTTTGCCGAAGTCACTTCTCGTAGTGCGCGGCGATGAAATTGTCGAGCAGGCGGAGGCCGAAGGCGGTACTGCCCTTGGGTACGGTGGGGAGATCTTTTTTCGACCAGGTGACTGCGGCGATATCGAGATGGGCCCAGTGGGTCTTGTTTACGAAGCGTTGGAGGAACTGGGCGGCGGTGATGCTGCCGCCCTCGCGGCCGCCGATATTTTTCATGTCGGCGGCCGCAGTATCTATCTGTTTGTCGTAGCCATCAGCGAGCGGCATGCGCCACAGCTTCTCACCGACCGCCTCGCCAGCCTCGGCCAGCCGCTTGGCGAGCTGGTCGTTGTTGGAGAACAGCCCGGCATACTGATTGCCCAGGGCGATGATGATGGCCCCGGTCAGCGTCGCCAGATCGACCATCAGGCGCGGCTTGAAGCGGTCCTGGCAGTACCAAAGCGCATCGGCCAGGACCAGCCGGCCCTCGGCGTCGGTGTTGAGGACCTCGACGGTCTGCCCCGACATGGTGGTGACGATATCGCCCGGCCGCTGGGCCGTCGACGAGGGCATGTTTTCGGCGAGCGCGGCAATGCCGATCGCGTTGACCTTGGCCTTGCGGCCAGCCAGCGCCTTCATCAAGCCGAGGACGACGCCGGCGCCGCCCATATCCCACTTCATGTCCTCCATGCCGCCGGCGGGCTTGATCGAGATGCCGCCTGTATCGAAGGTAACGCCCTTGCCGACGAAGGCGATGGGCTTGGCGTCCTTGGCGCCCCCGCGCCATTGCATCACCACCATGCGCGACGGGTTGGCGCTGCCCTGGCCGACGCCGAGCAGCGCGCCCATGCCGAGCCGCTTCATCGCTGGCTCGGTAAGGACTTCGACCGAAACGCCGATCTTCTCCAATCCCTTGGCCGCCTTGGCGAAGGTGATCGGGTTGAGGACATTGGCCGGCTCGGAGACCACGTCGCGGGTCAGGAAAATGCCTTCGGCGATAGCCGTCAGCGGGACAAATGCCTTGCGCGCCTTGGATGCCCCCTTGACCATCACCGTCAACGAGGCCAGCGTCGCCTTCTTCCCTGGTTTTTCCTTGGTCCGATATTTATCGAAACGGTAGCTGCGCAGACGGGCGCCTGTGCCGAGATGGGCCGCCGCCAAAACCTCGTCGATCTTGGCGCCGTCGAGCCCGTCGAGGACGATAGTCGCTGCCTTGACCCCAGCGCTGTTTAGACGAGCACAGAGGTTTCCGCCCAGGATCTCCGCCCGCCCAGCATCGAATTCACCAACCTTGCCGAGCCCAACCAGCACAATCCGGCCGAGCTTCAATCCCGCCGGGGCCAACAGGTCGAGGATATCATCCTTGCCGCCCTTGAAGCGCGAAGCCTCCATGCCGCGTCTCAGCGCGCCACCGGCGCTTTTGTCGAGCGCCGCGGCGAACGGGGTCAAGGTGCGGCCCTCGCGTGCAGCGACGACCAAGGTGCCCGATTTGGGCACGGCGGGTTCAGCGAATGAGATTTTCATGGCGAGGCCTTTGGCTTGAAACGAGGGCGAGGAACGGGGCACGGCGCGCCGTGCTCCCGCGCACCGCTAAAGTGCGCCGGCGGGGCGCGCCAGTGGAGCGCGAAGCAATAGGACACCGCGAGAGCCAGTGCAAGTCGAGGGCCGCTGAAGGCAATAATTCTGTGGCGATCGGTGCGCAGAGCGGCTAATCAAAGTCCATTCGAGGGGCCGACGCAGCGCCCCTGCTCTCGGAATACCGCCCATGCAGGCCGCCACTAAGAAAGCTACCAGAGGCAATTCAGCCAAAGGCGTCTCGTTCGTCGTTCCGGTCTACAATAAGGCACCCTACCTGCCAGGCGTCCTCGATGCGATCAAGGCGCAACGGGGCGACTTCGCACGGCAGTATGTTTTCGTCGATGACGGGTCGAGCGACGGATCGCTCACGCTTTTGAAGCGGCTGACCAAGGGGTGGCCCGATACGGTGATCGAAAGCCAGCCCAACCGCGGCTCGGCCAACGCGACCAACCGCGGGATCGCCCTGGCGGAATGCGAATTCATAAAGTTTGTCGACGCCGATGATCTGCTCGCTTTCGATGCCACCGAGCGGCTGTTGCGGGCGCTTGAGGACACCGATGCCTGCCTCGCTTTCGGAAGTGCGGTTCAGTTCGACGACCCTGGGAGTTTCGATCTGGCGGCGCCCCTACCTGAGACGCCCGGAGTGGAACGCCTCGCAAACCCGCTATCGTTGGCGATGAAGAACTCGCTGTTCAATCCCAGCCAGTGCTTGGTCCGGCGCGAATGCATCGACGCGGTCGGCGGGTGCGATGAAAGCATTGTCTATTCGCAGGAATATTCGCTCACTCTACGCCTCGCCGGGCGCTGGGATTTCCTGCAAATCGATGCGCGCGTCGCCTATCTGCCAGTCACTGCGCCAGGGCGCATCTCAGACGACGCCGGGCGCCAGCTTCAGCGGGTCACCCTGGCTTGCGCCAGCTACCTGCGTGAAAACCCACAAACGCCGCCGGCGGTGGTGCGCCTGGCCTGCCGGCGCGCTGCCGGCCGGGCTTGGCATTTCGCCCGCCGCCATCTGGGCGCCGGCATCGGCTCGCAATGGTGGCGGCTGTTCGTCCGCAGCCGGCTCGGGCTGATCGGCCGGCCTGCCGGCTTCATCGATCGCTGCGCCGAGGTCTATAATCGGCCGGCAGATAGCGCCGGCGCGTCAGCGCGCCAAACGACCCACGCCGCATGACCGACTACTCCACGCAATTCTACGACGATCTCAAGGATACCGCTTCCCCTTCGGCCAGGCGGATCGTGCCCCTCGTGCGCGCGCTGATGAAGGTGGCAAGTGTCGTCGATATCGGCTGCGGCACCGGCGCCTGGCTCAGCGCTTTTGCCGCCGACGGTGCTAAGGACGTGCTCGGGCTCGATGGCGATTGGGTCCATAAGGAGCAATTGCTGATCGAGCCGGGAAACTTCCAACGCTGCGATCTGACCAAGGCGCTGCCGGTCGATCGGAGCTTCGATCTGGCGGTATCGCTCGAGGTCGCCGAGCATTTGGGCGAGGAATTCGCCTCCGACTTTGTAAGTGAACTCACCCGCCTGGCGCCGGTGGTTCTGTTTTCCGCTGCCATCCCCGGGCAAGGCGGGCTCCACCATGTCAACGAACGAGCGCCGGACTACTGGGCCGGGCTTTTCGCTAAACGCGGATTCAAAGTCATCGACACAATCCGATGGCAAGTCTGGACCGATCCTTCGGTTACTTGGTGGTACAAGCAGAACATCCTACTGTTCGCCAGCGAGCCCGCCCTTAAAACCAACCCTAAGCTCAAGGCCGCGCGCAAGGCGATGCCGCCCGATGCGCCGATCCATATCGTCCACCCCGAGCCATACGCGGCAATCGTTAAACAGGCACGGCCCGGGCTCGGCGGCTGGTTGAAGATGGGGCGCAGGACGATTGGCCGTTCGCTATCGCGGCGCGGCACCGAGGCCGATACAAGATGAGTGTAATGGCAGAATTTTGCAGGGTAACCCTTAGCGAAGTTTGTCCCATCGGGGGTGCATGCTAAACTTAGACGGACGGTGATGGTGGAGTATTTTGTTGAGCAAATCTAAGCGTAAACGCCGCCCGGTTTCTTGGGCGCTCGTCCGCCGTCTTTTGGCCGAGCATGTGCGCCCTTACATCTGGATTATCGCTTTCTCGCTGGTCTGCATGGGCGTCGCCGCCGGAACCACGGCGGCCCTGGCCGGGTTAATGGAACCGTTGATCAACGGGATGTCCAAGCGGAACAATACCAACTTGCTCTACTGGGGCGCTGGTATTGTGTTCGTGATTTTCGCCACCAAGGGAATTGCCACCTTCGCCCAGCAAGTGTCGATGGGCTGGGTCGGTCAGCGCATCATCGCCGATGTCCAGAGCCGCCTCTATCGCCACGTCATCCACGCCGACCTCGCATTCTTCCACAATAGCTCGACGGGCGAACTTATCTCCCGCCTGACCAACGATGTGGCGGGCATGCGCAATGCGCTCTCAGAAACGCTCTCCGGCATCGGCCTGCACTTATTTACGCTGATATTCCTAGTCGGTGTGATGTTCTATCAGGACTGGATTCTCGCCTCGATCACCTTCTTCGTCTTTCCAACCGCCGTCTTGCCGATCTCGAAAATCGGCCGGCGCATGCGCAAGATTTCATCCTCCAGCCAGGCCGAACTCGCCCACTTAACGACCTTCTTCAATGAAACCTTCCAAGGCGCGCGCCATGTCAAGGCGTACGACATGGAGGAGTACGAGGTAAAGCGCGCGAATACGATTATCGAGAATATATTCAAGCTTATGTATAAGTCCGCCCGCACGCGCTCGGCTTCACACCCGATCATGGAAACTCTCGGTGGGCTGGCCATCGTCGGGGTCATCCTCTACGGCGGCAATCAGGTCCTTACCAGCGGCAAGACACCCGGCGAGTTCGTTTCCTTCATTACCGCGGTGCTGCTCGCTTACGCGCCGCTCAAGCGGCTGACCCTGCTGAACGCCAGCCTTCAGCAAGGCCTCGCCGCGGCCGAGCGGGTGTTCGATATCCTCGATATGAAGCCGAGCATCACCGACCGGTCCGGCGCCAAGCCGCTGAAAGTGATCAAGGGACAAATCCGGATCGACGATGTGCAATTTTCCTACGGCGAGGGCAACGCCGCCCTGAACGGCGCTTCACTGACTGTTCCAGCGGGTGAAACCGTGGCCCTGGTGGGACCCTCGGGCGCCGGCAAGTCGACCATCCTCAACCTGATCCCGCGCTTCTACGATGTCGGCGAGGGCAAGGTTACGATCGACGGGATCGATGTCCGCGACGTCACCCTAACTTCCCTAAGATCGAATATCGGCCTGGTCAGCCAGGAGGTCAGCCTGTTCGACGATACCGTGCGCAACAACATTTTGTATGGCCGCCCGGATGCCTCGGAGGAGGAAATCATGGAAGCCGCCAAGCGCGCGGTCGCCCACGATTTCATCGTCGATCTGCCGCAAGGTTACGAGACCCGGGTCGGCAGTCTCGGCGTCAAGCTCTCGGGTGGCCAACGCCAACGCATCGCCATCGCCCGCGCGATGCTGAAGAACGCGCCGATCCTGCTGCTCGACGAAGCAACCTCGGCCCTCGATACGGTATCCGAGCGCCAGGTACAAGCGGCGCTCAAGGAACTGATGACGGGCCGGACGACCCTCGTGATCGCCCATCGGCTATCGACCGTCCTCGATGCCGATTTGATCTACGTGATCGAGGACGGGCGGGTGGTCGAATCCGGCCGTCATGCTGCGCTGGTCAAGCAAGGCGGGGCCTACGCCAAGCTCTACGCGATGCAACTGACCGACGACGAAGAGGCCATGCTCGCCGCCCGCCCCGTCGCCAAGACAGTGCGGGGATAATGTGCGGAATCACTGGGTTTCTTGAACCCTCGGCCGGCGCCACGCCCGCAGCGATGCGAGCGATGGTCAAGGCGATGGCTCAGCGGCTCACCCATCGCGGTCCCGATGCCAATGGGATTTGGTGCGAGCATCGGGTCGGCATCGCGCTCGGTTTCCGCCGCCTTGCCATCCTAGACCTCACGCCGACCGGCAACCAGCCGATGGTTTCAATCGATGGGCGCTATACGCTTGTCTTTAACGGCGAAATCTATAACTACCGCGAACTCAAATCAGCGCTCGAACAGGCAGGGGTCAAGAGCTGGCGCGGCACCTCGGATACGGAAGTTATGCTCGAGGCGTTCGCCCGCTGGGGGATCGAGCGCACGCTGAAATCCCTCAACGGCATGTTCGCCATCGCCATTTGGGACAAGCACGAACGCACTTTGAGCTTGGCCCGTGACCGCATCGGCGAAAAACCGCTCTATTACGGCTGGTCGGGCAGGAGTTTCCTGTTCGGCTCCGAGCTCAAGGCGCTGGCCTCCCACCCGGCCTGGAAGGGAGAGATCGACAGGGGCGCGGTGTCCCTGCTTCTGCGCTACGACTATATCCCCGGTCCGCACACCATCTTCGAGAATATCGCCAAGCTGCCGCCGGGGCATTTTCTGCAGGTCAAGGCGAGTGAAGCGGCGCCCGGTGCTTATCCGCCGGCGCAACCCTACTGGTCGGCCGCCGAGGCCGCGCTGAGCGGTCTCGAAGCGCCCTTCACAGGCAGCGATGACGAGGCCATAGAGGCGCTCGACGCATTGCTTCGCGACGCAATTGCCTTGCGCCTGGAGGCCGACGTGCCGGTCGGCGTCTTTCTGTCCGGTGGTATCGATTCGGCGACGATCACCGGCATCGCCCAAGCAGTGTCGCGCCAGCCGGTCAAAACATTCTCGATCGGCTTCGAGGACCCGCGTTTCGATGAAGCACCGCAAGCGGCGGCGGTCGCCAAACATCTTAAAACCGACCACACCGAGCTCTACGCCACAGAGCGCGAAGCCCTGGCCACCATATCTGAGCTACCGGTCGTCTACGACGAGCCGTTTGCCGACATCTCGCAAATCCCAACACTGATGCTTTCGCGTTTGACCCGCCAATACGTCACGGTCGGCCTGTCAGGAGACGGCGGCGACGAGCTCTTTTGCGGCTATCCCCGCTACCAACGGGCGGTCCGGGAGTGGCGGCGCATTGCGGGTTTGCCGGGCGTAGTGCGACGCGGCGCCGGGGGATTGGCGCGCGCAGTGCCCGCGCGCGCCCTCGATGCCGGCCTTGGCTGGATGACCGCGATCGCCGGACACCGGCGGCGCTGGGGGCGGCCTGGCAGCAAGCTGCGCCGGCGTCTCGAGGGATTGTCCGCCCCCGGGGCAATGGCGGTTTACCGCCGCCAGCTCACCCGCTGGCAAGGGGTCGATCAACTGGTCCTCGCCGGCGAGACTTATGAAACCGTTTACGACCGTGAGGGGCCGGTCGATACGCTTGGCACGGTGCTCGACCAGGCGATGTACCGCGATGCCATCGCCTACCTGCCTGACGATATACTGGTCAAGGTCGACCGGGCGAGCATGGCCGCCAGCTTCGAAGCGCGCGCGCCGCTGATCGACCACCGGCTGGTCGAGTTCGCCTGGTCGTTGCCGGTGTCGATGAAACTGCGCGGCGGGCAGAGTAAATGGATCCTGCGCCAGGTGCTGAAACGCTACGTCCCCGAACGGCTTACCGACCGACCGAAAAGCGGTTTCGATCCGCCGCTGGGGGAGTGGCTACGCGGGAGCTTGCGCGACTGGGCCGAGGCCTTGCTGGCGCCCGAGCGCCTCACCCGCGAAGGATTCATCGATCCCGCTCCCGTGCAGCGGTATTGGCGCGAGCATATCGGCGGCGGGCGGAACTGGCGGCACGAGCTGTGGGGGGTCTTAAGTTTCCAGGCCTGGCTGGAGCGCTGGGGAGCGGCACCAACGGGTTTAAATACAAGTGCAGGACCCCAGGAATCGGCGGGAAATGGCTGAGTACGGGCTTTACGGGCTAGGTCCTTTGCTCTAAACGAATCTCATCAAGGGCCGGAGATCCAAGGAGAGGCCGTCTGGGAGAGATTGGCATGCGCCGCCGGTGGCGTTTGCCCGATCCACGACCGACCTCGAAGGATCGCCGCGAGCAGGAACCAGCGCGCGCCTGACGGGATTAATATGGCCGACACGCTCAACCGATATATCCTGCGCCAGCTCTTGCTGGTTACGATCTTCGTCACATTTGCCCTGACGCTGGCGATCTGGCTGACACAATCGCTACGGTTGATCCGCTTGGTCGTCAATCACGGTATGTCGTTCGGGACGCTTCTCGAACTGACGCTGCTGCTGCTTCCGGCCTTCATGTTGATCATCCTACCGATCGCCTTGTTTCTGGCCGTTCTCAACACCTACAACCGGTTACTTAGCGACCGCGAGATCGTCGTCATGCGGGTTGCCGGGCGGAGCAATATCGGCCTCGCCAAATCGGCGCTCGGCTTGGGCATCATGATCGGCGCTATCGTGCTGGTGTTGAGCTTCTATCTGGTTCCGGCTTCCTTTAGGAAGTTCAAGGATTCGGAGATCGCGATCCGCAACGATTTTTCCGCCGTTTTAATACAGGAAGGCCGGTTCAATAGCTTTGGCACCAAGTTCACGATCTATGTACGCCGGCGCGAGAAGAACGGCGAGCTGCGCGGTATCTTGGTCCAGGACAATCGCAAGCCCGAAAAATCGGTGACCATGATGGCCGAGCGGGGCGCCATACTGCCCAGCGATACCGGACCTCGGATCGTACTGCTGAACGGTAACCGCATGGAGATCGAGAGGAAATACGGACGCCTATCCTACCTTTCCTTTGACCGTTACAGCTTCGAGCTCGGCGCCTTGACGAGGGCGGAGGACAAGCGCTGGCGCCAACCGGCGGAGCGATCGCTGGTCCAGCTCCTGTCTCCCGATAAAAATTCCGCCAACGACCGCTACTACTACAACAAACTCGTCGCCGAAGGGCACAGCCGCCTGGTCTCCCCGCTTTACCCGATCGGCCTGGTCATTGTAGCACTGGTGTGTCTGTTGTACGGGGAGTTCGACAAACGCGGACAGCTTAAGCGGATCATCCTGGCAATCGCCCTTGCGGCGGCGATTCAAGGTGCGGCGATCGGCCTTACCAACTTCGCCGCTAAGGTTCCTTGGGCGATTGCACTGATCTACGTCAATGCCATCTCGCCGATCCTAATCGGCCTCTTCCTCCTCATACGCGAGAAGCGCCGGCGCCCGATTATGATTTCCGGGACCCAGGCGGATGCCGGCACATGAACGCGCTCGCCGCCCCGATGAAGAAGACGCGACTATCGTCGATCATGTTTTTCTATATCGGCCGCCAGTTCTTTCTCTGGTTCATCGCCGTATTTTTCCTGTTCGTCGCCCTAATCTTCATGATCGACATGATCGAACTCCTGCGCCGCTCGTCGGGCAAGCCGGCCGTGACATTCGATCTGGTGCTGACGATGGCGGCAATGAAACTTCCCCTCATGACCCAGGTGACGATGCCTTTCGCCATCCTGTTCGGGGGCATGATGTCATTCTGGCGAATCAATCGAAGCAGCGAGCTGGTCTCGATCCGTGCGGCGGGCGTCTCGATTTGGCAGATCCTGGCCCCGGCCTTGATCATTGCGCTGCTCATCGGCGTATTCCGCCTCGCTGCCCTCAACCCCGTCGCTTCGGTCATGTACGCGCGCTGGCAACAGCTTGAAAGCCGCTACCTCAAAGGCCGTTCGAGCTTCATGGCCTTGTCCAACACCGGTATCTGGCTGCGCCAGATGGACGAGGCCGGCCAAACAGTGATCCACGCGGCTGCAGTGTCGCCCGATAGGCTACTGCTGCATCGGGTGATGGTGCTGTTGTACAAAGATCAGGACCGTTTTTCGAGCCGTATCGACGCCAAGACGGCGCTGCTCAAGAATGGCTATTGGGAGCTCAGAGAAGTAAGCCTGTTCTCGCCTGAAACCGGCACCAAGAAGCTCGCCCTTTATCGATTGAAATCGGACCTGACGCTGAACAAGATTCAGGAAAGTTTCTCCTCTCCCGAGACGATATCATTCTGGGAATTGCCGCGATTTGTCCGTGAATTGGAAGCGGCGGGATTTTCGGCGTTGAATCATAAGCTGCGGTTTCATTCGTTGACCGCCGAGCCGTTACTATTTTGCGCCATGATCCTTATCGCCGCGGTGTTTTCGCTGCGGCACAATCGCAAATCCAACGCCATCTTTGCCATCGGCGGCGGAATCATAACCGGATTTTTGTTGTTCTTTGTCACTAAGCTGATCCTCAATTTCGGCGGCTCGGGCAGTCTGCCGGTGGTGCTCGCCGCCTGGATTCCGGCCGGTGCCAGCACCATGCTGGGGCTCACCGCTCTTCTGCATCTGGAGGACGGCTAGTCCCATGCTCGGCCGCCTGATCTTCGCTGTCTTGGCGATGTTTCTGCTCGCCACCGGCCCGGTTTTGGCGCAGAAAGCGCCGAGTCGTTCGACCCCGGTGCTGATTACCGCCGACGAAGTCAACTACGACCGCAAGCGCGGGATCGTCGTCGCCAAGGGCAACGTCGAGGTTTCGCAAGGCGCCCGGGTCCTGAAAGCCAACAGCTTGATCTACAACCAGAAAACCAAGACCGTCATCGCCTACGGCAATGTCAGCCTCAGCGAACCCACTGGCGAGGTGATCTTCGCCGACCGTATCAGACTTACCGATGATCTGCGCGAGGGGGTGGTTGAAAATTTCCGCATGCTGTTTCCCGACAATACGCGGGTGGCAGCGAATACGGCCGTGCGTTCGGGCGGCAATCGGACTGAAATGCGCGAGGCGGTGTTTTCACCATGCCGCATCTGTCCCAAGCACCCCGACCGACCGCCCCTGTGGGCGCTCAAGGCGCGCCGGGTGGTTCACGATCAGAAAGCCCGGGACATCGAATACTACGACGCCTGGATGGAGATTTTCGGCGTCCCGGTCCTTTATAGCCCGTATTTCCGCCACCCCGATCCAACGGTCAAACGCCGCAGCGGTTTTTTGGCCCCGGTGCTCGGCAACGATTCCGAGCTCGGCCTGTCTGTAACGACACCCTATTTCCTGGTTCTCGGGCCGGACAAAGACCTGACCCTGGCGCCCACATTCTATTCGAAGGAACGCCCGCTGCTGTTCGCCGAGTGGCGGCATCGGGTCCCGAATGGTCGTTACGACATCAGGGGAAGCTTCACCAATGTAAAGCGCCGCGACAACACCGGCGGCAGGGTCGGTGGGCGCCAGTCGCGCGGCCACGTCTTCACTACCGGCCTCTTCGACATCAACAAGACCTGGCGCTTTGGATGGGACGGCGGCTGGACCACCGACGATACCTTCCTGCGCCGCTACGACATATCGAGCCAAAGCTCGATCATCACGGCGCCCTTCGCGGAAGGGTTCACGGGGCGCGACTATGCCGCCGTGCGCGGCTACTACTTTCAAGGCCTCAGAGTCAGCGACGACGCCAAAAGGACGCCTGTCATTCTACC
>JAPULJ010000016.1 GCA_027295145.1 Alphaproteobacteria bacterium
ATAGCTGACCTCCCGCTTGCCGGCGCGCCAGCGGTAGTCGGCGCGGCGGGCGCGTTGGCCACCTTGCGCGGTTTCGAGGCGGGCGACCTCGGACAGGACGAACTGGGTGATGACCGCGCTGGGCAACCCGCGCGCCACCTCGAACGGCACGAAGGCGAGGTCGAGCAGCTCGCCCGAGCCACCGAGAACCCCGGTGAAATATTTCGCGTCGGCCATGAAGAAGCGTGCATCGAAGCGGATCGGGCTGTTGTGGTTGGTGACCGCGCGGGCAATGTAGTCCAGCCGGGCGAGGTCGGGCGCCAGGCCGCCCGCGCCGATCGCTATCCAGCTTTGATTGCGCGTGCCGCCGACCGAGCCCGGCGCGCCAAGCAGCAGCCCGGTTTCCTCGAAGGTCTCGCGAACCGCCGCCATGGCCAGCGCGCGGGCGCGGGAAGGGTGGCACGATCGGGTGAGATAGGTTTCAAGCTCGGCGCTCATCGGCGTTGTCGGGCGGGCGCGGGCATCGCTCACATCGACGCGGCCGCCGGGGAAGACGAAAGCATCGGGCATGAAACGCGATTTCGGCGGCCGCCTGCCCATCAGCACTTTGAGCCCGCCAGCTTCTCGCCGCAGGACGACGAGGCTGGCGGCGTCCTTGGGCCGGGCAGCGCGCTGGCCCGGCTGGCGTTTGTGTGGCTTGATGCGGATGGTCTCTGCCGGCGGCGACATGGCGCCGGAACTAGCACATCGCGTCCTTGCCGGCAAAACGCCTGGTCGTATTCGGAAGGCGCATTCTGGGGAGGAGTTCGGCCCATGAGTTTACGCATCGAAAAAGATGGCCCGGTGACCATCGTTACCATCGACCGGCCACAAGCGCGCAACGCAGTCGATCCCGAGACGGGGGCAGCGTTGCTTGAGGCCTTCGAAGCGTTCGAGCGCGACGATGCAGCCCTGGTCGGCGTGTTGACTGGCGCAGACGGCGCCTTCTGCGCCGGCGCCGATCTCAAATTCGTCTCCGAGAATGGATTCCGGCCGGAGTGGGTCGAGGGCGCCGGCTGGATGGGCCCAGCCCGGCGTCTCTTGAAAAAACCGGTTATCGCCGCCATCGCCGGGCACGCGGTCGCCGGCGGACTCGAACTAGCCCTATGGTGCGATATGCGGGTTGCCGAGGAAGATGCGATTCTGGGCGTTTATTGCCGCCGCTGGGGTGTGCCTCTGATCGACGGCGGCACGATCCGGCTGCCCCGCCTGATCGGGCTCTCGCGGGCGCTCGATCTGATCCTCACGGGGCGGCCGGTCAAGGCCGATGAGGCGCTGTCGATGGGTCTCGTCAACCGGGTGGTCGCCAAAGGCGAATCGCTGCAGGTTGCACGGGCGCTGGCCGCCGAGATCGCGCGCTTCCCGCAAATCTGCATGCGTGGTGATCGTTTGTCGGCCTACGAGCAACACGATCTCGACCTCGAGGCGGCCTATGCCAACGAGCTCGATCACGGTCGCAAGGCGCTGGCTGGCGGGGCCATGGCCGGCGCTGCGCGCTTCGCTGGCGGCAAAGGCCGCGGCGGGGATTTTGGGGAGATTTGAAAAGTCCATGTCCGATCTTTCCGAAATCCTCGATATCTGGTTCGCGCCCGAGACCAAAGAGAAATGGTTCCGGCCACCGCCCGAGTTCGACGCCGAGATCACCGAGCGCTTTGGCGCGCTGCACGAGGAAGCGGCCCGCGACGTAGCGGTCAAGAGCGCGTTTGCCGATTGGGAGGATAGTGCGGACGGCGCGTTGGCGCTTATCATCCTGCTCGACCAGTTTCCCCGAAACATGTTCCGCGATAGTCCGCGTGCCTTCGCGAGCGATGGCCTTGCCCTTAGTGTGGCCGGCCGGGCGATCAGCCGGGGCCACGATCTTGCGACGGCCATCGAACGGCGGATATTCTTTTATATGCCCTTGGAGCATTCGGAAAACATCGAGGACCAGAACCGCTGCTGCGTCTTGGTCGCCGAGCGCTGCAACATCGAGAAATATCCCGACTTTGCCGAGCGTCACCGCGTGGTGATCGAGCGCTTCGGCCGCTTCCCGCATCGCAACGAGGTATTGGGGCGGCAGAGCACGCCAGCCGAGATCGAATATCTCGCAAGCCGCGACGAGCCGTTCTAATCGCCTTGGTCCGCAATTTCGGCGATCAGCGTCGCGACCTCACCCGGATGGGTCATAGTCAGCATGTGCCCGGCGTTTTCGACCACGGACAGCGCCGCACCGGGGATCGTCTCGGCGAGAATTTCGCATAAACGCGCATGGGGCCGTGAGGTCAGCGCGCCGTGGATAAGGCGCGTCGGGAAATCGAGCGCGGCCAAGTCGGCGCGGTTCGTTCTATCGGCATGGACGGCGGCGAGGGCATTCGCGACGCTCGGTGCGGTTTGCAGGATGCGCGCGCGGACCTTGCCGTTGAACGCCACCCAGGCGCCGGGGCCGTCGGTGTAATAGTCGATATAGCTCTCGAACGCGGCCTCGGACCGACCCGCCTCGACCGCCTCGATGAAGCCGAAATTGATCGAGGCGGCTTCATCGTGGAGTTCGTTCTCACCGGCTTCGGCAAGGATCGGGTAGGGGGCCGGCTCGATCAGCGTCAGCGAGGCCAGCGGCTCCTTTCGCATCACCACGAGGCGTAACGCGACGGCGCCGCCGTAGGAATGGCCGGCGAGGTGCACCGGTGCGTCGGTGCATCCGTGGACGCTTGCGATGACCGCATCGACCGCGCCGACCTCATCGTCGAGGGTCAATGCGCGGTCATGGTTCCAGAGGTCTGTGCCGCCAAAGCCGGTCACGTCGATGGCGATGGTATGAAACCGATCAGCCAGCCGGTCCATCACCCCGCGCCAGGCGGAGGCACGGCTGGCGCCCGGCGGCAGCAAGACCAGTGTCGGACCGGTGCCGGTCTCCTCGAAATTCACGGTGCGGCCGTCGTGGCAGATGCTCGGCATGGCTGGGGCCCATAAGTTGTTTCAGCGCAATCTAGAATGTTCGGGCCGACATCGCTTCCCGGAAAGTGCATTGGAACACACTTACGTGATCTGTCGATCAACTTGGGAGGCCCGGCTGCATTGCGGTGCGTTCGCTCAGAAAATTTAGGGAACGAGCCACCGGGCGTGTCTCAAACCCTGTGCCCGCGGATATTTTCCCAAACGGAACCGGGTATTAACGAAATTGCGCGACACTCAGGTATTGGTTTATGAATTTCTGGAGCAATTACGATGCAAGTGCTTCAACGCCAGGTGTTTGGCGCAGGCAAAATCATTTTCCGCGAGGGCGATAAAGGTAGAGCAGCCTATCTCATCGAGCGTGGCGCCGTTGAGATAAGCAAATCCAGTCGTAGAGGCGATGTGGCGATCGGACGGCTGCATGAGCGCGGGATATTCGGTGAAATGGCGTTGATCGACGACCGTCCGCGCATGGCCACCGCGACCGCGCTCGCGGAAACGGTTTGCGTGGTGATCGGCCACGAAGAGATCCAAACAAGGTTGCGCAAGCTCGACCCATTCATACATGCGGTCTTGTGTATCCTCGTCGAGAACATCCGCCATCAGACGGATCTCCGGCTCAACGGCGTGCCTGTGCATACCTAAAACGATGGCCGACATTCTTGAAATAAGGGGCGGGTTTCAATCCCGCCCCTACCGGTTGGTGTGTGCCGGCGTCTATAGCCGAACGTAGTCGTAATCGATCGGGTTGTTTTTGATGCCACGGTCGGGGGCGGCGATCCAGCCGGCAATCTTGCCGGGCTCGACGACTTGTTTCATCAGCGAATGTGTGTGGGCGCGGTCGGCGTCCGAGGGGATCCATTCATCCTTGCGTCGAGCCCACTGCTCGTTCGATACCGGGTTGCCGTCGGGGTCGAAATGAAAGCCCGTCCAGGAGCCGATGTTGCGGCGGAAGCGCTCGGAGGGCAGCTTGAACTCGAACCCTGCGCCGGCCTTCTTTATCAGCCGGTTCCAGCGCTGCACGCCGATATCGCAATCCTTGATATAGGCCCGGCGGGCGACCGCGTTCATGGCGTTGCGCAGGGGCACGTCCCTGGCGACGACTTTGCCGTCCTCGCAGATTTCCTCGACGTTCAATGTGCCTTCGTTGCAGATGTGGTCCTCGTAACCGTCCTCATCGGGCCTTCCTTTTAAGCCGGTCGCGAAATATCCGGCGGCGTTGGTCGAAATATCGGCGCCGAACAGGTCGAGCGAGGAGGAGAACCAGAAGTTAAGGTACTTCTGCACCGTCTGTAAATCGATCGCGCCGGCGTCGCGGACGCGTACTGGATCGTCGGTCTTAAGCTCGTTCATGACTTCCAACGCGCGCTTGATGACCCGGCCGATGCCGGTCTCGCCGACGAACATGTGGTGGGCTTCCTCGGTCAGCATGAAGCGGCAGGTGCGCGACAGGGGATCGAAGCCCGACTCGGCAAGCATCTTGAGTTGGTACTTGCCGTCGCGGTCGGTGAAGTATGTAAAGCAGAAGAACGACATCCAATCGCTGATCGGCTCGTTGAAGGTGCCCAGGATGCGCGGATTGTTGGGGTCGCCCGAATGGCGCAGCAGCAATTGCTCGGCTTCCTCGCGCCCGTCGCGGCCGAAATGGGCGTGCAGCAGGTAGACCATCGCCCACAGGTGGCGGCCTTCCTCGACATTGACCTGGAAGATATTGCGCATGTCGTAGAGCGAAGGGCATGTCTGCGCGAGCAGGCGCTGTTGTTCGACCGAGGCCGGCTCGGTGTCGCCTTGGGTGACGATCAGGCGGCGCAGGGTCGAGCGGTGCTCGCCGGGAATCTGCTGCCAGACCGGCTTTCCGTACTCGTCGCCGAAGCCGATGGTGCGGTCCTTGACCTGATCGGCGAGGAAGATGCCCCAGCGGTAATCTGGCGTTTTGACGTGGCCGTAAGTGGCCCAACCAGCGGCGTCGACGGAAGTTGCGGTGCGTAGATAGACTTCATTGGCCTGGTAGCCTTCGGGCCCCATCTCCTTCCACCAATCGATAAAGTGAGGCTGCCATTTTTCGAGCGCCCGCTGGAGCTGGCGGTTGTCGTTGAGGCCGACGTTGTTGGGAATGCGCTCCTGATAATCGATGGTCATGGTGCTAAATCCTTTCCCAATTGAAGCCGGGCTTGGTGCCCGTTCCGTAAAGTTTCAGTGCGCCCGTCTCGCCAACCGAGTTGGGGCGGATGAAAATCCAGTTCTGCCAAGCGGTGAGCCGGCCGAAGACTTTGGTCGCCATGGTCTCTGCCCCGCCGAAGCGTAAGCTCGCCTCCATCCCGGTCAGCGCGTCGGGCGACAGCGATGTGCGCTCCTCTATGGCGATGCGGATTTCGTCTTCCCAGTCGAGATCGTCGGGGGTGAAAGTGACCAGACCAAGGGCGGAGGCGTCTTCCGGCGCCAGCGGCTCGCCGAGGCGCTTGCGCGCCGCATCGATGGCCAGCTCGTCGCCCTGAAAATGGGCGTGCAGACGGCTCGCCCCGTTGGGCATGGGGAAGAGCCCCAAGTTGGTCTCGTCTAGAGTGATGCTGGGCGAGGATTTCGGCTCTTCCTGATCGTCTAGCATGTAGCTGCGATCGGCGGCCAGCGCCAATTCGGCGAGCAGGCCGGCAAAGCACGAGCCCCGATCGATGATAGCGAAGAGGCTGCGCGAGGAGGTGTCGAGCCGGGCATAAGTCCGCCCCAGCATGTTCGCAGTCTCGCGCACGAACCAGTTGTCGAGGTTCTGCTGCAGCGCCTTGCCGGCAGCGAGCACTGGGCCTGCCGCGCCTACTGTCTTAAGTAGGATTGTGCCCAACTCGGCGTTGTTGGCGCGCAGCATCAGAATTGCGTCGTCGAGTTCACGGGCCAAACGCAGCGGCCACCAATCGGCGCCCAGGGCCTCGATCTCCTCAACCGCCGTCGGTCCATCGGCGTCCGGCGCCTTGACCGTAATCGTCGCGGTACGCTTCTCGTAGTCGAGCCCGATATCAACGAACTTATAGTGATACCCGGCATCGTCGATGGTGCGGCTCAACGGCGTCAGGGCAATCCCTTTTACCCCCGTGGCCGTGCCAGGCCGGTCGGAGAGCTTGGCCAGGGCGGCGCTGCGTTCGGCGATGAGGTCCTTGAAGGCGTCCGGCGGGGCGATGTGATCGACCAGCTTCCAGGCCTTGGCGCGGTCGGCGCGGACCCCTTCAGCGGTGGTGCAGAAGACGTCGGCAAGGTCGCGGCGGACTTTTCGCTTATCGGTGATCCGGGTCAACCCACCGGTTCCCGGCAGCACCGCCAAAAGAGGCACTTCGGGAAGGCTGACGGTCGAGGAGCGGTCATCGACCATGAGGATTTCATCGCAGGCAAGCGCCAACTCATAGCCGCCGCCGGCACAGATGCCGTTGACCGCGGCGATCGTCTTGAGCCCCGATCGTGCGCTGGTATCCTCGATGCCGTTGCGCGTCTCGTTGGTGAATTTGCAGAAATTGACCTTCCAGCCGTGCGAGGACGAGGCCAGCATATTAATGTTGGCGCCGGCACAGAAGGTGCGGTCCTTGAGGCTGGTAATCACCACCACTTTGACCTCGGGGTGCTCGAAACGGACGCGCTGGAGCGCGTCGTGCAACTCGATATCGACTCCCAGGTCGTAGGAGTTGAGCTTGAGCTTGTAGCCGGGCCGCAAGCCATCATCCTCGGACACGTCCATACCCAGCGTGGCGACGGGGCCGTCATAACTCACTTTCCAGTGCTTGTACTGCTCCGGATTGGTATCGAATGTCACAATATTGGCCGTCATGCGCCGTCCCCTTCAACTTCGTCCACTGATCCGTATCGTCCCTGAATAGGAATTATAATGCATAAAAACTAATATACAAGCATTATTCTGCGTATGGCCATTGCCGGCAGGCTGCTAATGCTCCTAACACGCTGTCGAGGCGGCGCCGCACCTTGCCTCAAGCACCATCTGGTGTAGCGCCGCCAGGCTCTCATCGAGGCTCTGGCCGGCGGTGTCGAGCACCACGTCGGCCTTGCCGTAGAGCTGGTCGCGTTCGACCAGGATGCGGCGCAGATCGGTCATGGCTTCGGTGTTGCCGGCCATCGGGCGCATGTCGCCTTGGGCCATCACCCGGTTCATATGGTCTTCGGGCTTTGCCTTGACCCACACCGTGAAGCAGGCGTCGAGCAGCAGCTCGTAGGTG
>JAPULJ010000160.1 GCA_027295145.1 Alphaproteobacteria bacterium
GCCGGGCTCGGTGACTCCCGGCCACCTCACGACCATCGGAACCCGGTAACCACCTTCCCAATTCTCGTTTTTTTCGCCCCTGAACGGCGTTGTTCCGCCGTCAGGCCAGGAAAAGACTTCCGCGCCATTGTCGGTGGAGTACATAATGATGGTGTTATCTGAAATCCCCAACGCGTCGACTTTGTCAAGCAGCTGGCCGACATGGCCATCATGCTCGACCATTCCATCAGGGTAGACGCCGAGACCGGTGACACCCCGAGATTCGGGTTTCAGACGCGTAAAAATGTGCATTCGAGTGGCGTTCCACCAAAGGAAGAAGGGTTTTTTCTCGGCAACCGCACGTCCCATAAAATCAAGCGCACCGGCGAGAGTTTCCTCATCGACCGTCTCCATGCGTTTACGAGTCAACGCGCCGGTATCCTCGATTCGGCCATCGGCGAAAGACTTGAGTACGCCGCGTGGGCCGAAGCGCTTCTTGAACTCCGGATCCTTGGGATAATCCTCGTTCTCTGGCTCCTCCTCGGCGTTTAGGTGGTAGAGGCTACCGAAAAACTCATCGAAACCATGGTTGGTCGGCAGCATTTCGTCCCTGTCACCCAGATGGTTCTTGCCGAACTGGGCGGTGACATAGCCGTGCGGCTTCAAGAGTTCGGCAATAGTGGGATCTTCCGCCTGCAAACCCAGATCGGAGCCCGGCAACCCGACCTTGGTGAGACCTGTCCTAAAGGGGCTCTGACCGGTTATGAAGGCCGCCCGACCGGCAGTGCAAGACTGCTCGCCATAAACATCCGTGAAGATCATTCCTTCCTTGGCGATCCGGTCGATATTGGGGGTCTTGTATCCCATCATGCCCAGGTTATAGGCGCTGATGTTCCAATAACCGATATCGTCTCCCCAAATTATCAGGAAATTCGGTTTTGCCGATTTTTGTGCTCCCGCGGGCAGGCTAGCTGCCGACGCGAGCACAACTCCAACCAAGACAGAACGCCACATTCGCCTGAAGTTCTGCGTCAAACTAGGATTGAAACCTATCTTGAACATTCACTCCCCTCCTCGGGTCCCAACTCGATTTGCAGCTCACGCCAAGCACTTTAGCATTACACTGCTTATCATTATTCTCAAGTTCATTTTCGCCTGCGATCTAATAACTCTTCCACCTCGGGCCGTCGTTTGTATTGTGGAAAGCGGCGTGCCAGTTCCCGCGCAAACCCTCGAGCCTCCTCAAACCGACCGAGACGCCGATTGGTAACCGCAAGGAGGTCCAGAACATCCGGCCCGTCGGCACCTTTGACAAGCGCTGCTTTCAAACTTTCGAGCGCTTTCTCGTTTTCGCCCCGCAGCGTGTAGATCGTGGCGATGTCAACCAAGATACTCGGCTCGTCAGGTTTAAGACGCTCGGCTTCATTTAATTCCTCAAGGGCAGCATTCAGAGCGCCAAACTGGATGAGCACATTGGCGCGCGATTGCCGGAGCAGTGCTGAGCCGGGGTTTTCTCCGAGGGCTTGTTCAAGTATCGCGGAAGCTCGCTGCGGGTTACCTTGTGTAAGTGAAATCCGTGCGGGCGACATCCAGGCGTCGAGTTGCTGCGGATCCATCCTCGCGGCTTCGCGGAAGGCTGCGTCCGCCGCGCGCAGATTACGCAACGTCAAAGCAAGGCCACCTATCTGCATCTGGGTCTCCGGATAATCGGCAAGCGAGAGCAATGTTGACAGTAGATCGGCCCGTACTTGTTCAACGATCCGCCGTTCCTCAGTCGTTAGGCCCGTAAGCGGTATATCGATTGTGGCGCGTGCGGCGGCGAGGCGTACAGAGCGACTCGCGTCGTTCATTCTGGGTGCGACTAATGTACCCCGTATCGCAGACGGCGCAGTTTTCAAAGCCGCGACTGCCGCATTGCGCACCAGGGGCTCGCTGTCTTCCAGGTGAACCGTCAGCGCCTGGTCGACTTCTTCGTCGAGCCTGGTGGCCAAGAGGTTGATCGCTGATGCACGAACGATTGCCGGTCGGCCGCGGTCAGCGGCGAGGGCAATCAGATTCTTTGTCGTCTCGGGGTCCGACCGCGTTTGGCCGGCGTGGAGCACTTCACCATAATGCGGTCCGCGCCAACGACCCCGCGGGTACCAAGTCTCGATGGTCGTGGCAGCCCATTCCGCAGTCTCGCTTGTATGGCAGCTTGTACAAGCGTTCGGGCTGCCGATCTTTATGCTTAGATCCGGGCGTGGCACTCGGAAGGAATGGTCGCGCCGGGGATCCACAATCATGTAATTCTTCGCCGTCATATGACAGGAAACGCACTGGGCGCCTTCGCTGCCCGCTTGATGCTTGTGGTGTTCGGACGTGTCGTAGGTCGCCTTTGGCAAAGTCGGAAACTCAGCCCTGCCTTGCGAATTGTGACATTGCGTGCAGACATCGTTGCCTTCGGCAACCAGCCTCGCCGTGTGGGGCTCGTGACAGTTAGTACAACCTACTCCACGAGCGAACATCTTCGACTGTAGGAACGAGCCGAGAACGTAGACTTCATCATCGATTTGTCCGTCTGCGTAGTAGAGGCCATCGCGCAGCAATGCCAGATTGTAATGGTCGGCGAAAGATGCGCTGGCGGGCGCGCTGTCACCATTGAGCGGCGCCCGACGGGAATGGCACTGGCCGCACAACTCGATTTCCGCCCGAGCACCATCTTTACCTTCAGAAAAAGTAACCGCGAGGCCGAATCCTGTATTCCCACTATCGGCTCCGGTCTCCACGCTCGTTTTTGCCCATGCAATGTGGCTTCCACCGGGCCCATGACAGGCCTCGCAACCAACCGTGAGCTCGGACCATTCGCTTTGGTATGTTTTTTTCTGCGGATCGTACCCCTTGCTGAAGTTGGTCTGATGGCAAACGGCACAACGCGCTTGCCAGTTCTTGTAGGGACCAGTCCAGTGAAGGCCGTCACCTGGGCTCGTTTTCGCGTTCGGATAGAGGTGAAACCACCGCTTCGCGGACGTGTCCCAGGCGACGTCGAGCACTTGCAACCGGCCACGGTCGAGTTCGACTAGGTACTGCTGCAACGGTTCGATACCGACCGTGTACTTGATTTCGTACTCGACGAGCGCAGCGCCAGGGCCTTCGGTCTCAACGAAAGACTTGCCGCCGCGGCGGAAGAAGCGATTTCTGACTCCAGCATGATCGAATGTGGAGTCTTCGAAATCACCGAGGATATTCACCTCGTCCGCCGCTCTCAACGCCCAGCCATGGTGTGAGTCTCGCCATGCGGCAACCTGATCGGCGTGGCAAGTCGAGCAGCTCTGCGAACCGACGTAATCCGGCGTCTGCAACGTTACAGCTGGCGTTTCGGACCCTTCACCCCCCCACCCCTCCGTCGGCTGAAGAAAAAAACCGACCGCGATAACTAGGGCGGCGGGGGTCGCGACCAGCACTCCCAATGCGGCCCCGTCAAACATCGCGCGCGACTTCCATCGTTGATCATTGAACATGTTGAGTGCGGAAGTCGCTCGTGTGATAAGGAGCTAATCAGCCGATTCGGTAGATGTAGCGGAGACTAAATAACAGGCCCAAATACCGAACAAGTTGGGTACGCCCGATTATTAGATCCGATTGTTAATATCACTGAATATTAACAAGGTTATCAGTTTTCAAACCTCGTCACAATAACGTTTTTCCAGGTCCTATGGCCACAGGGTCACTAAGTACGATGCGCTGCGCAATACGTGGCGGCAAAAAAAGGCGCGTCGAAAGGGGAGCCCACAGCCGCAAGCTCAGCACCCTTTGCTCGCTTTCCTTCTCAAACCATGTGGATCAGGGAGGCCATGCTCGCACTGGCCACCCTGGGTTGTCGCAGCCATAGTGTGCCACCTGACCTCTCTTACTGCTTTTATACCGAACTGCGCAGTCAGAGACCCATGAAAAGGTGTTGCCGGGCTCGGTATGAGTATGATTCACGATGGCAAACGAGAAAGAGGTTTGCCAGAAGTACTAGCATGGCGGGGGGTTGGATCGGTGCATTGTGATCAGCTGGCGTAAGATCTCTCCCTAATTTCAGTTCGAATCGTCGACATACGGTGGGGTCTTCTTCCAAGCATAGCTGTTGCGAGCCTTGTCGTATCCATACGCGAACAACGCATTCATATACGTTGGATCGAAGCCCCCCTCGTTAGGAGGCCCTTCGAAGTCATCCTCGATGTAAGCCACGTTGTAATCTACGCCATCCCGTTGGGTGATGAAATACGCCCGGAATAGATCATTCACGCCGCTCACATAGATCATCGTAGAAATCGCACGACCCGCGATGTCAAGGGTACTCCGTTCTACCGCCGACCAGTCCTCGCCAAGGGCTCCGTTGCGAATGATGTAGGCGCGTCGCTCTCGCTTGATACCCTTCACAAACTTGCGGCCCAAGTCCGGCGGGTAAAGGAAAAGCTGCGCGATGGCACCGCCATCGACGTGCATCTCTTGATAGTGCTTGCCGTCAACTTCGACATCGATCATAACCGGAGGAAAGGCTGCCGGAATTGCGGAAGAAGCGAGAAGTATTTTTCGGAAAAGATCGAGCGCTTTGGGATGCCCGCTGGCTGCAATCGCTCCCATGTTCCAAATTACAGGCCGTCTGGCATCCAAATTCGTCGTCCCTATTAGCAAGAGGCGACCCTTGTCGTACTCGCGCGCAATCGCAGTCAACATTTCCTCGTTCACATAGCCTGAGATGAAATTAAACAGGGGTGCAGTATCCGAGAGCGCGTCGTTAAAAAGGACGCCACTGAGACCGCGCTCGATGTAAATGTCTTTCGCTGATATTGTCGTGAACACCCGTGTCAACTGCTCATCATAAGCCGGCCCGAGGAAGGCAAATGGCGCGATCAACGCGCCCGTACTCACTCCGGTGACCAGCTTGAACTCGGGGCGGGTGCCCGCCTTGGTCCACCCGTACAAAAGGCCTGCACCAAATGCCCCGTCGCCACCGCCACCGGATACAGCCAGGAAATTCGCC
>JAPULJ010000161.1 GCA_027295145.1 Alphaproteobacteria bacterium
CCGGATTTCGGCAACGCTTTGATAAAGTCGTAGATTTCGCGCGACAGGCGCGGCGCGATCATCGCCGTCGGCTCATCGAGAAGGATAATGCTGGGCCGGATCGCGAGGGAGCGGCCAAGCTCGAGCAAACGCTGCTGACCGCCGCTCATACTCCCCGCCATGTCTTTGCGTCGCTCCTTGAGCAGGGGAAAATGATCGTATGCAACCTCGATTGCCTCGGCAACCCGGCGCCGGTCATTGCGGAAGGCCCAACAACCGAGCCTCAGGTTGTCCTCGACCGAGAGTTCGTCGAACAGACTGCGGTTCTGCGGCACATAGGCCACACCGTGGTTGATGTAATCGTAGGGCGGCATGCCGTTGACCCGCTCGCCGCGCAAAACAATATCGCCCGTGCTGGGTTTCAATAAACCATACAACGTCTTCAGCACTGTGGATTTACCGGCGCCGTTGGGCCCGATAATACCAGTGATGCCACCGGCGCCAATGCGCAGGCTGAGTTCTTTGAGCACACGGATATCGCCGTGATAGGAGACCGATACCTCGCGTAACTCCATCGCGGTTTCTTCCATCCCCACGGCCTTTTCTCTTTTTACTACCGTGCGCACATCAATTCCCAAGGTAGGCTTCTATAACCTGCGGATTGTTCTTGATGTCCTCAACATTGCCCTCTGCGATCTTCTGCCCCTGATTGAGCACCACGATATGGTGCGACAGACGATAGATCGAGGTCAGGTCGTGGCTGATCAGAAGGAAGGTCTTGCCCGCATCAACCAAGGATTCTATGCGCTCGATCAATATCTTGCACAAGCCTGGGTTTACTCCGGCGAAGGGCTCATCGAGCAGGATGGTGCCCGGATCGAACATCATCACCCGAGCAAGTTCCAGCAACTTCTGCTGCCCGCCGGAGAGCTCTTCAGCATAGTTGTAACGCAACTCGTGGAGCTGCACTTCGTCCAGGATCGATGTCGCCTGCTCGACCAACTCAGCGTCACTCAGCGGGCTGTCGAGCACAGTGGATAACAGATTTTCGATCAGCGTCATGCGGCGAAACACGCGTGGCACCTGAAATGTGCGACCGAGGCCGTGGTGAGCGATGTCGTGTGGCGTCTTGTTGGTGATATCCTTGCCGTCGAGGGTAATGCGGCCAGTATCGCTACTGTACAGGCCACTGATGCAATTCATCACCGTCGTCTTGCCCGCGCCATTGACGCCAATCATGCCAAGAATGGTATTGCGCGGCGCTTGGAAGCTCAGGTCATCGACCGCGACCAGGCCGCCGAACCGTTTGCTGAGACCTTCGATCTGTAGCATCACCGATTACCTCAACAGCTTCTTGCCGAACAGTCCCCTGGGGTGCATGAAGACGACCAGGATCAGGATGCTGAACCCAACGATCGGCGCCATAGCCTGGGGTAGAAAAACGATCGACAACTGCTCGGTAAGGCCGAAGATGATACCGCCGACGATGGCTCCAATAGGATGACCA
This sequence comes from Alphaproteobacteria bacterium, assembly GCA_027295145.1. Lineage (GTDB taxonomy): Bacteria > Pseudomonadota > Alphaproteobacteria > JAPULJ01 > JAPULJ01 > JAPULJ01. The sequence goes on from JAPULJ010000161.1 coordinate 1,487, forward strand.
AGACCGCCCAGCACGATTACGATAAACCCGATAAGCGTGTAGTCGGGCCCGGAAAACGGGCTGAATGCGGGAAACACCAGAGAGATCATCACCCCGGTAATGCCAGCCAACCCTGCCGCCAGACCGAAGGCGGCCGCTGAGATGCGGTGAATATTGATCCCGATAATCTGAACCGCTTCACGGTTCATGATCACGGCTCTGAACGCCTTTCCATAGAGCGTGAAGTAGAGGAACCACGTCAGCAAGCCAACGACCACGAGATTGACTCCCAAGGCTACGAGGCGCGCGGTCGAGATATAGAGCGTGCCGATATGGATCGACATGGGCGAAAAGCGGAAGTCGAGCGTCCGGGTGTCGGCCTCGAAGATCATCAGCATACCGGCGCCAAGCATCAGTGAAACACCGTACATCATCAAGAACGATGAGGTTTCCGGATCATCGGCCTGGGCCAGGCGCGGCAGCAGAACATAATAAAGGCCATAGCCTACCACGAAAAACACGATTGCCGCTATCGGCACCGATAGCAATGGATGGATTCCAAGTGTAGTAAACAGCACATAGCCGAAGAATGAGCCGACAATTATGAACTCGCCGTGGGCAAAGTTCACGACGCGCAACACACCATATAGTACGTTGAGCGAACAACCGATCAGGCTGTAGAGAACACCAATTATGATCCCGTTGACCAGAGCGTTAAGGATCAGGAATTCATACATGCACGCACATCCTCGACTGCCTCATAGGATATAGCGGCGCAGCACCGGCCACACCCTCATCATGGTCCCGACGATACCGCGCGGCATGAACTGAATCAGCAACACGATTACAAGGCCGAGCAGGAACAGGTTGAGTAAGGGAAACTGCTGCCAGATCAGATCGTCGAGCACGACCATAATCACGGTGCCCACGATCGGCCCCGTTACCGTTCCCAGCCCTCCGGCGATGGAGTAGATGATTGTCTTGGCGGTTATCAGTATGTCGAAGGCTGTCTCGGTATCAACAATGTTCGTATACCATGCCTCAATGCCGCCGCATATGGCCGGAAAGAAGGCCGCTATCATCCAGGCCAGTAGCCGCGCCCGGGGCACATTAATGCCCATGACGGCTGCTGCCTCGCTATCGTCGCGGATTGCTTTAAGCGCCTTGCCTAGTCGCGAGCGGGCAAGCCAAGCCGCAGTGGACAATGCAGCCAGCAAAGTCACGAGCATGACATAAAAGCTCTTCACGGGTTCTGCCCGCGATCCCAACGAGATGCCGAAACTGCCCCCGGTGATTTCTTCCGGCATGTTGGTGATCACCAGCCTTAGTATGATCGAGAGTGCCAGACTGACGATGGCGAAGTAGATACCACTCAATTTAAGGGTCTTGGCGAACAGCAGGCTGAGGATGACACCGGCGAGGCCTGCCACCGGTATGGAAAAATAGACAGACACCCCTAACTTCTTGGTAAGAATTGCGGTGGTGAAAGCGCCGATGCCGTAAAATGCCACATAACCGAAAGGCATGTAGCCGGTGAACCCGGAGATGATGTTGAAGGCGGACGCCATGGTTATCCACAGCATCAGGTAGAAGTAGAATGGCAGGTTCCCGCCAGTCACCGGAACCAGCGCCAACCACACGGTAAGTGCGAACAAAAGCCCGTACCAAATGCGATTGCGTATGATCGCTACCTGATCTTCAGAAGCAGTGGAAATCGACACGGCGCCCCCCAGACACGTCAATCAACTATCAAGATTTGCGCCGCCTCTGCGCCAAAAAGTCATTTTGGAACCAAGTGTTACGCCATGAAACAGGATTTGATTGCGGCAACCTCACCAACACAGCTACCATCATATGAACCCCTCAACCCACGACGATGAAAGCTGCCCAAGTCAGTGATGCGGCACGTTGCCCGACCCGGCATCTTCTCGCTTCAAGATCACCCATCCACGCGCTTGTCTACAATCAAAACTCTTTGAACATCAATTATAATATCATAGCATGCGTACAGGATTGCTTATGCGCGGCTCTGCCGCCCAACAAAGCGATCACCAATAAAGTCGGTAGGGAGTGAGACAATGACAGCAAGATTTGCACGATTTCTGCGCTTCGGCGTTCTGGCGGTCACGGGGTTGATCCTGACCTGGGGCGAGTATGCCGTTGCGAGCGAACCGATCCGTGTGGGCATGACGGTATCTTCCACCGGGCGCTTTGCGCTGGCGGCTCAGGCGGGCGCACGCGGCGCCCAGATCTGGGTCGACGATGTCAATCGCCGGGGCGGCATCATGATCGGCGGCGAACAACGCTTGGTTGAGTTGATTGAACTCGACGACCGCAGCGACAAACAGATGGTCGCGCGGGTATACGAGAACCTGATCAATGATCGCAACGTCGACGTGCTGTTCGGACCCTTCGGCTCTACGCTGACCGGCGCGGCGGCACATGTGACCGAAAAATACGGTAAGTTCCTGATTATCTGGTCCGCCTCATCGGACAAGATCTACGAGCAAGGCTACAACTACGTTGTCTCGGGAAGCCAGATCGCGGCCTCGCTTCTCGGAGCGCCAGCGGTGAGGTTGATCCATTCACTTGGCATCAAGAAGATCGCTTTCGCTTACCTTGACGAGCCCTTCCCAGCCGGAATGGCCAAGGGTGCAGCCAAGCTGGCCGAGGACCTGGGCATAGAGGTCACAATGATGGAGAAATTTGCCAAGGGCACGAAGGACTTCTCGATCATGTTTCTGAAAGCCAAGGCGACCGGTGCTCAGGCAATCTATCCGGTTGGTTATGAAGGCGAACAGATGGCCATGGCCCGGCAGCTCCGGGAGATGAACATCGATTTCCCATTGGTCTACATGGTCTACGCCTCGCAGGCTCAGTTCTTGGCGATCGGCGAAGATGCCGATTACATATTCAGCCAGACTCTGATGCACGAGAAAGTGAACTGGAAGGTCACCGATGGCCTCAACCGTGGGCAGGTTGCGGAACGCTATGACGAACTGTTCCCCAACGCGGCTTATCCGGCCGACTTCCAAACTGCTCTCGCCTACAGTGCTGGTGCCGTGCTCGAAAAAATCATCACTACGGCGGATTCACTCGATCCCGCCACTATGAAGCAGGCAGCGATAAGCTTGAGTGGCAAGATCACGGTTATGACCGGTCCGTACGAGATTCTCGACACTGGCAAGCAGGTGAAGATGGAATTTGTCATCATGCAGAACCAGGGTGGCGGAGCAGAAGTGGTCTATCCGCCCGAGGTCAGAACGGCTCAGCCGATTTTCCCGGTGCCGAAGTTCGAAGAGCGCTAAAGGCCAGGGGCTAAGCGTAAATGCCGAGATAAAGAGCGCCCGGACCAGAGATCCGGGCGCTCTGTGAACACATCGACTCCCCGCACGACCCACCTCCCGGCCTTTGGCATGCTTTCCCATCAACCATCGAAAAATGTCATGCCCGCAAAAAACAAAGCCGAAAACAATTTAACCACCTTGCCGGCACACCACCTGGCTGCACTGATTGCCAAGGGAGAGTTAAGCTCGGCCCGGCTTGCCGGCGAGTGTCTGGCACGCATTCGTGCCACCGATGACAAGCTCCATGCCTTTGTCGCTGTTTATGAGGATGAAGCGATGTTGCTCGCCACGGCGCGTGACCGCGAGGTGCACAGTGGTGGCAAACTGGGTTCTCTGCATGGGGTGCCTGTGGCGCTCAAGGACCTCTGTGATCTGGAGGGAAAGATCACGACCTGCGGTTCATTGATGTGGAAGGGCCGCATCTCGCCCACGACCGCTACTATCGCGCGCCGTTTGGAAGCCGCAGGTGCGATCCTGCTGGGTAAGACCCATATGGTCGAGTTCGCCTATGGCGGCTGGGGCACCAACTCTGCCATGGGCACGCCTTGGAATCCTTGGGACTTGAATGTTCACCGGGTCCCCGGCGGATCAAGTAGCGGCTCGGCGGTTGCAGTGGCGGCGGGTCTGGTGCCCTTCGCGATCGGCAGCGATACAGGTGGCTCGGTGCGCATCCCAGCCTCCATGTGTGGCATTGTTGGCCTCAAGACCACCGTAGGTCGGGTCAGCAATCACGGAATTCTTCCACTCAGCGAGACGCTGGATACGATCGGGCCGTTGACACGATCGGTCGAGGACGCGGCACTGATGTTCGCAGTTCTGCAAGGCCCGGATCCCGCCGACTCGGCAACCCTCAACCATCTTCCCACCGATCCGATGGCCGCGCTGAAGATGGGGGTAAGGGGGTTGCGCCTCGGCGTGCTGAGCGAAAAGGATCGGGAAGGTGTGGATACTCAGGTTCTCGGCGCCTACGACGAGGCCTGTCGGACGCTGGAACTTCAGGGTGCGGAACTTGCCGAAATCCATCTGCCCGATTCCTTCCCCGCCTATCTGGACCAAACCGGACTGATCATCGCCGCCGAGGGCTATGCCGTGCACCAGCACTGGATTGAAGATACCGCAATTGACTTTGATGAGCACGTGCGCGCCCGCGTGTTCGCCGGCAAGCAGATCCGCGCTGCAGCTTACATTGATGCCCTACACCGGCGGCGCCAGGTCCAGCGCGAAATTGGTGAAATTATGCAGGAGTTTGCGGCTTTCTTGACGCCAACGACACCGATACCGTCAATTCCCCTGGCCGAAGTCGACGAGAACGCTCTCCCCCTCAGCCGCTTCACCCGGGCGGTGAACTATCTCGACATGTGCGCCCTCGCTCTGCCCTGCGGGCTATCCGCCGACGGCCTTCCAATATCGCTACAGATCATTGGCCATGGCTACGACGAGGCTGGTGTTCTGCGCATTGGCTGGGCATTCGAGAACGCGACCGACTGGTGCAGCCGCCAGCCTGACCTGTCCCCGCTCCTTCCTGCTTGACCATCGACCAGATCAGCGGTCGCCCATCTTATGAGCGAAGTACTCGGCCCCAAGGGCTAAAAAGTCGTTGGCATGCCCATAGAGAAATCCTACGCCTTTATCGACATAGCCGCGGGTATTTTCGCGATCGACGAGGATCCCCGCGACCTTGTCGGCAGACCGGATTTTTTCGATCGCCGCGTTAATTGCCCCTTGGACTTGAGGCCTCCGAAAATCTCCTTCAAATCCCAGGCTCTTGGCCAGATCGACCGGCCCAATGAAGTAGACGTCGATGCCGTCGACACGCAAGAATTCATCAAGAGTCTCCAAAGCGGAGCGGGTCTCGATCTGGGCCACAATGATCTTTTCCTGGTGGTTCTTAGGGTAGCAGTAGCGCACCGCCTTGACCACGTCCATTGCCTGCGCAGCTGTCTCGAGTCGCGGCACAACGATGCCGTCCACGCCCCGGCCCATGTAACGTTCGATCACCCATTCCTCGGGCGAGAAGATTCGGACCAGGGAAACTAAGCTGTTTACACGCGCCGCACGTGTCATGTTCTCCACGGACTCAAAATCGGCACTACCCTGCTCGCAATCGATCCAAACGGCATCGACAGGCAACCGGCCCAGGAACTCCACCAAGCTTGGCGAGGGATGATCCGGATTGATGACTAGGACGGGTTCGCCCCTCTCAAGCTTGTGTTTGAACGATTTTACCATGATCCAGCGCTAACCTATTAC
>JAPULJ010000162.1 GCA_027295145.1 Alphaproteobacteria bacterium
ACGATCCCGATCTTCTTGATCTTCATTGCTTGCCCGCGTCCTTGCCCTACTCCTTGGCGAGGTCGTCCGCTGTTAGCTGCCTACGCCCTGCTTTTCAAGTTCCGCCGCCAGCTCGGGCAGCGCTTTGAATAGATCGGCGACGAGGCCATAGTCGGTGATCTGGAATATAGGCGCTTCCTCGTCCTTGTTGATGGCGACGATGACCTTGCTGTCCTTCATACCCGCGAGGTGCTGGATGGCGCCGGAAATTCCGATGGCGACGTAAAGCTCGGGGGCCACCACCTTGCCGGTTTGCCCGACTTGATAATCGTTGGGTACAAAGCCGGCATCGACCGCCGCCCGCGAGGCCCCGATGGCCGCACCCAGCATGTCGGCGACTTTCTCGATGAGGGCGAAATTATCGCCCGACTGCATGCCGCGCCCGCCCGAGATGATGATCTTGGCGGCGGTCAGCTCGGGCCGGTCGGACTTGGTCAGCTCCTGGCCGACGAAGCTGGAGAGGCCGGCTTCCTTGCCCGCATCGACGGGTTCGAGCGAGGCCGAGCCGCCTTCCGCTGGCGCCGCATCGAAGCCGGTGCCGCGCACGGTGATGATTTTGATCCTGTCAGCCGATTGAACAGTGGCGATAGCGTTGCCGGCGTAGATGGGCCGCTCGAAGGTGTCAGCCGAAACGACCTTCGAGATCTCGGAGATCTGCTGCATGTCGAGCAGGGCGGCGACGCGGGGCATGAGGTTCTTCCCGAAAGTCGTGGCCGGCGCCAGCACATGATCAAAGCCCTCGGCGAGGCCGGCGACCAGCGGCGCCAAATTCTCGGCCAGCGGGTGCTCGAGATGGCCCGCATCGGCGTGCAGCACCTTGCCTACCCCGGCAATCGCGGAAGCCGCCTGCGCCGCCTTCTGGCAACCCGAACCGGCAACCAGAACCGTGACTTCTTTGTCGATCTCAAGCGCCGCGGCAACAGTGTTTAGGGTCGAGGGCTTGATTTCGGTGCTATCGTTTTCGGCGATGACGAGGACAGCCATCAGATCACCTTTGCTTCGTTCTTCAGCTTGTCGACCAGGGCGGCGACATTGGCAACCATCTCGCCGGATTTACGCTTCGGCGGCTCGACGATCTTGAGCACCTTAAGCCGGGGCGCGGTATCGACCCCGAGATCGCCTGGCGTTTTCTTGTCGATGGTCTTTTTCTTGGCCTTCATGATGTTGGGCAACGAGGCGTAGCGCGGCTCGTTCAGACGCAGATCGGTAGTCACCACCGCCGGCGTCTGAATGGTGAGCGTCTCGAGCCCGCCATCGACCTCGCGGGTTACGTCGAGCTTGCCGCTTGCCAGCTCGAGCTTCGAAGCAAACGTGCCTTGCGACCAGCCGAGTAGAGCGGCCAGCATCTGGCCGGTCTGGTTGGCGTCGTCGTCAATCGCCTGCTTGCCGAGGATGACGAGGTCGGGTTTCTCCTCCTCGGCGATGGCCTTGAGCATCTTGGCCACCGCCAGCGGCTCGAGCGGATCGTCGGTGAGCACGTGGATGCCGCGGTCGGCGCCCATGGCCAGCGCCGTACGGATGGTTTCCTGCGCCTGCTGGGGGCCCATCGAAACAGCGATGATCTCCTCTACCTTGCCGGCTTCCTTCAGGCGGAGCGCCTCCTCGATGGCGATCTCGTCGAAGGGGTTCATCGACATCTTGACGTTCTGGGTCTCGACCCCGCTGCCGTCCGATTTGACCCGGACCTTGACGTTGAAGTCGATGACGCGCTTGACCGCGACCAGAACTTTCATTGCAAACCTCGAAAAGAAATGCCGGCGCCCCGAAAAGCCCGGCTTCGATACGCTGAATATGCGCTTTCCAGCTTCTTTCGCAGCGCAACATTAGGATCATGGCTATGGAGTGTCAACGGCCCGCGGCGCTACGCTCAGGCCGCGCGATTGCAGGTTTGGCGCGGCGCCATTATACCAAGGATCGCTCGCCGCCGGGTGGTTCAACAGCAGAACAGGAGGACGCGATGTCCGGACAATCCCCCGAGGATTATCGAAAACGCCAGCGCGAATTCTACGAATCGAATGCCGGCGGTTGGGATGTCTGGGCGGCGTCGGTGGCCGAACAATCCGATAGTTTCAACAATCCACTGATCGCGGCGGCGGGAATTACCGAGGGCATGAAAATCCTCGATCTCGCTTCCGGCGCCGGCGAGCCGGCGCTGAGTGTAGCGCGCCTCGTCGGTCCGACCGGCCACGTCACCGCCAGCGACCTCTCCCCAGCAATGTTGGCCATCGCCGAAGCCCGCGCCAAGGAATCCGGCCTCGCCAACATGGAATTCAAGATCAGCGAAATCGACGAAATGGTGTTCGACGACGACGCTTTCGATGCGGTGATCTGCCGCTTCGGCATCATGTACAGCCCGGAGCCCAAGCGTGCGCTGGCCGAGGCGCGCCGGGTTACCAGGTCCGGCGGACGTGTTGCCTTCATGGTCTGGGGTCCGATCGAGAGCAACACCATCTTGTGGACGGTTCTCGATGTCGGCAACCGTATGACCGGACACTTTGACGGCGACGAGCTCGAGCATCCCTTTTGCTACGCCGAACCCGGTAGCCTTAAACGCTTTTTCGAGGGTGCCGGTTTGACCGACCTCAGGGAAGAAGACCATGCCTTCGCCCCCCGCATCCCAAAATCAGTGCCCTTCTGGCAGCCTCTGATCGGCATGAATTTCGGCGGTGCGTTGGCCACGATGAGTGGTCAAGAGAAATCAGCGCTCGAAGACGCCATCGCGGCCGGTTTTGCCCCGTGCCTGAAGGACGACAAATATCATGTGAGCGCCCACGTCCGGCTAATCTCGGGAGCCTGCCCCTGACTCCCGGCGGGCTCGGACTTACACTATCGGTTCTTTCCCGGCACCCATAACACATCGGCCTTGCCCTTGTCGTTGTAGTAGCGCGCCATCACGAAGAGATGGTCGGAGAGGCGGTTGGCGTATGTGATAGCTTGCGGATTGATGCTCTCTTCGCCGGCCAGCTCGACGATCAGCCGCTCGGCCCGGCGCACCACAGTGCGGCCGAGATGCAGCCAGGAAGACAGCGCGCTGCCGCCCGCCAGGACGAAGGTGTCGAGCGGCTTCAGCGCTTGGTTCATGGCGTCGATCTCGTCCTCCAGCCGGGCCACCTGCTGGGCCGATATGCGCAGGGGTGGGTATTTGGGGTCTTTGCGTTCGGGGGTACACAGATCGGCGCCGAGGTCGAAGAGATCGTTCTGGATGCGGGCCAGCATCTCGGCCGACGTGCCGATGTCCGGAGGGCCGGCGTTGCCAGCATTTTCGGCCTCGGCCCGGGCCAGACCGATCACCGCGCCGGCTTCGTCGACGGTGCCGTAGGCGGCCACCCGGATCGAATGCTTGGCCACCCGCGAGCCATCGCCGAGCCCGGTCTGCCCCTTGTCGCCGGTTCTGGTGTAGATTTTGTTGAGCTTGACCATGATCGCTGTCCAGATTTTTCGCCGGTCAGTTCCTAGTCACCAGCCACACCACGGCGAAGATCAGTACGGCGAACGCCTGAAGGACGACCCGCGCCCGCATCAGCCGGTTACCGTATTTTTTGTTGAAATCACCGCCTCTGGCCATGGTGAAAACACCGGCCAGAAGCACCAGCACGACAGCGACTAGCGCGATGACCATGAGGTAGAGAGCAACCTGCGGCATGGGTACAAACTTAACGCGCCGGCCCCCCCCGCCGCCAGCTTTAGAGTCAGTCCATCACGGGATAATTCGAGGAAACGTCAGCCTTCCGCCAGCGCGACGATGCCGCGATATGGGCCGACCGGGTAGAATTCGAGGTCGAGCAAGCCGGCGACGACCAGTGGAAGCTCGTTGGTTCGTTGTTTGGCCGCTTCGACGCTGTCCGCCTCGATCACCAAGATGGCGCCGTTACCGTCGGCGCGGCTATAGATCT
>JAPULJ010000163.1 GCA_027295145.1 Alphaproteobacteria bacterium
GCCAGGAGGTCCGGTTCAGCATTCGCCCTTTCCGGAAAGTTCTCCTCCAGGACCTGCGCGATGAGGCCATGAATCTCCCGACGCTAGCTTTTCAGCAGGCTTTCGTAGGCTGCTTCCTGCACCAGCGCGTGCTTGAAGATGTAACTCGCCTGTGACGGCGCGCCGCGGCGGAAGATCAGCTCGGCGCCGGCCAGTTGGGCTAGCGCATCTACAAGCTCCTCATCGCTTGCGCTCGAAACACCGGCCAGCAGTTCGTGCGAAAACTCCCGTCCGATCGCGGCCGCCGTCTGCGCGATCTCTTTGATCGGTGACAAGCGATCGAGCCGCGCCATGAGTGAATCATGCAGCGTCGCCGGAATGGCCAACGGTGCAGCGGGCCGGTCAACACATAGCGGTCCTCCTCCTTCAGGAGACCCGCCTCCAGGACCGTCTTGGTCAGTTCCTCGACGAACAGCGGCACGCCGTCGGTTTTGGCTAGGATCTGGCCTAGCACTTCCTCCGGCAGCGGCTTTCCGAGCTTCTTCGTCGGCAGCGTTCTTTTTTTCGTCTGGTTCCTCTGGCATCGGGGTTCCTCCTACCTTCTTATCCGGGATCTGACGCGACCCGCGAAAGCAGACGTTAGACGACCGCTTCACCCCCGATAGCAGACGGTTTCGATGGGGTCAAAAAGAGTCGCCTATTGACCCTGAGCTGCCCCTTGGCTAGGTGCTTGTTGGTTTCCTAATTTCCGGTGTCAGAGAGCCGCTTGGTCACGGCTTCGAGGGTCGCAATTGCCCGGGCTCGGTCTTCAGTTGTCATGTCCCCAGGATTTGCTTCAATCTTAAGGTGCGCCGTTTCTTCGAGAATCAGCCCATTGCCGTCTGCGAGGTTGGCGTAGAGATCAATGGCTCGGTACGTTGTAACCGGGTGACTGATCCCGCGGACCTGGATCCGTCCGACTTCCTCGCAATGGATCTCATCTTTCACATGGGCATAGGTCTCATAGGAGAGAAGAATACCGCCCGGCTCGGCTTCATTTTCCAGTCGTGAGGCGAGGTTCACAGCACCACCGATGATGGTGTAGTCCATCCGGTCCTCACTGCCAAAATTGCCAACGGTGCAAAAGCCTGTATTGATCCCGATCCGACACAAAAGCGGCTGTTCCATGCCGGTGTCACGCCAGCTCTTGGCGAGGTCGCGCATCCGTTTTTGCATGGCGATCGCCATCTTGACACAAGATTGGGCATCTTCCTTGACGCCTTTGCTTTCCGGATCACCGAAGAAGATCATGATGGCATCGCCGACATATTTGTCGATCGTCGCGCCATGGGCCAAAGCAACTTCCGACATCTCGGTGAGATACTGGTTGAGCAGCTGCGTAAGCTCTTCGGACTCGAGCCTATCGGTCGTGGCGGTGAAACCGGCAATGTCGGAGAAAAAGACGGTCAATTTCTTGCGTTCGCTCGCCAACTTCACTTCTTGCTGGCCCGCGAAGATCGAGGCGTAGACCTGGGGCGACAGATATTTGGCGAGCTTACCAGAGAGGACCTCCAGCTCGCGATTACGGCGATTGATTTCGTCGGCCGCTTCTTGCGTGCGCTGATTAGCTTCCTCCAGCTCGACTTCGCGCTGCTTCAGTTCGGTGATGTCCGAAAAGACGGCGACCGTGCCGCCTTGGGCAACCCGACGCTCGCCAATCAAGATCCAATGGCCACTGGTCCGATGCTGCAGGATCGGCTGACCAGGATTGCGATGCAGGGCTAGCCGTTCTTGGACATATCCCTCGACGTCGTCATGGCCATGGTCGACCAATCCAAGTTCGGCGGAGCGCCATATGATCGCCTCGAATGGGGTGCCTAATGCTATATCGTCGCCAGCATTCAGCAATTCCTTATAGCGGGTATTGTAGAGGACGATCTGGTCGGCGTCGTCGTACAAGGCAAAGCCTTCCGAGATGCTTTCGATGGCGTCGACAAGCTGCTGCCGGGCGCGGTCGATCTCGCGGAGACCTTTTTCTTCCACTTCGACCGCGGTATCGCGAAACACCGTCAATGCCTTGGTCATGTCGGTGATTTCGTCCTGACCCGTCGGCGATGGCAGGGCGACTCGGAGATTGCCGCCGGCGACCGCGAGCATGCTGCTGCTCAGAGCACCCAACCGCTTCAACAGGTCCCGGTGGACATAGAGCCAGACGATCAGGCCAGAGCACAAAAGGCTAAGCAGGACTACAGCGATCAGCACATTGGCGCTGAACTTCTGTGCGGCTGCAGCATCGGACGTCGACCGGTCGATGTCGCCTCTTGCCTCAATCACGAGATCTTCGACCGCTGCGGTAAGGTTGTCCGAGATATCAGCATTGGCATCGAGCACATCATTGGCCCGATCCAGCGCGGCTAATTCGGCACCGCGAATCTCGATCAGACCACGTTCGCCCAGTAGGGCCTCATTGAAGATGGCCCATTGCTGATGTGCGCGTTCCCGTAGTTTAGGCGGGAATTCGGCAATGTGCTCCTCGAGCTGCTTCAAAGCCCGCTCAGCATGTTTGGCAAGCACGGCAAGCTTGGCTTGGTCATCGGCTGCAGCGATCCGAAATGCGCCCTCGGCGATTGTGCCCACCACCAGTTCCGCCCGCTGCTGCGGCAGGATGGCGCCAAAGGTTCCCGTCAGCTCTGCCAGGTCTATCTGTATCGGCTCGTCGGTTTGATCGGAACCGGATGATTGCCACTCTGCCAGCCTGGACTCGATCAACGCCTTTCCCGGCTCAGAGAGCCGCCTTGCCACCCGTGCAGCGTTAAGCAGCTGACGCATGATGGCACCGTGTTCCGCTGCAAGCGCCAAGCGTTCACCGATCACAACATCTAGCTCACCGAGATTGGCGCCGATCTGCGCAATGTGATCACCAAGCGCCTGCCAACGCGCCGGTTTGATCTCCTCACGCAACCGAGCATGCAGTTCGTCCAGTCGGCTGACTTCACCAGAGATGTCACTTGAGACCGCCGTTTGCGTCTCGGCATCAGTGACCGCCAACAGCTTCGGTGCGGCTGCGACGATCCGCTCTGCCTGGCGTGAAAGTGCCACCGCATCAAGCGCCGCGGGCAACCTTTCATTGGTGATCCGGTCAAGCGCGCCGCCGACCTCCGAGAACGCATACATCGCCGCCGCAGCAGCGATCAGGGCAAAAGCGCTGATGCCCATGAAGGCCAAAAGCAGCCGACCGCGAACGCCCATGCGCTGGAACATCAGATCAACCTAGCGGACCGACGGTCATGTCGTGTCCTCCGCTGGGCTACTCCCAGACACCATGCGCCACGAAGTCGGCCGGCGTGACGTCTGCTTCGAGCAGCCCGACGTGCGAATAGACGTCGATGACCTTTTGCACGGTGTCGTAGACCTGGCCCGGGTTCTCCGGCGTGCCGAAGTATTCGCGATTGCGCTCGGCATCGTAGAACCGGATTCCGTCGAGAGTGTCGGCAAACACGGCGGGGTCCTCGAGCCAGCCACCTACCTCGCGCGCCATGATCGCGTTGGCCTCTTCAGGATGCGCATCTATGTAGGCGACCGCTGCATCCCAGGCGCGCGCAAGCGCTTGAAACTCGGCTTTGCGCTCATTGAACACATCAGGGGTCGTGAACAGGCAATCGACGATTAATCCGGGATGCTGTGAGCTGTCGCTCAGGAGATGACCGTGGTCGACATTCTTGCCTTGGCTCAGCCACGGTTCCCAGGTCACCGCGGCATCGACCTCTTGCAGCAGGAAAGCCTCGCCGGCGTCCTGGCCCCCGAGGTCGACGACCTCAATGTCTGCCTCGCTCAACCCGGCCTCTTCTAGCAGGACGTTCAGATAGAACTGTGGCGTCGTGCGCGATTGGAAGGCGACCACCTTGCCCTCGAGATCGGCAATGGTCCCTATGTCGTCGTTAGCAACGATGCCGTCGCCACCCAGCGACTCGTCCAGGGCAAGCACGCATACCAGCCGTTCGTCTGACTCGACATAGACGACACCTGTATCGATGGATGCGGGCATAGCATCGACTTGGCGGTCGAAGAGCTGTTGAGCGCCGCCCATCTCGGCATTGATCATCTCGACCTCGACGCCTTCGTTGGCGAAAAAGCCCTTCTGCTCAGCTACGAAAAATGGGCCGTTGCCCACCCAGATGGCGTAGGAGATGCGCAGCGGCTTTGCAGAAGAGCCCTGGCTGCTCAGGAACAAGGTAACAACTGCAGCACAAAGGCAGGTGATAAGGCGCATACGTTTCATCCGACATTCCCCAGATGACATCCAAATTCGTGGAAATCGTACCACCGTCCCACCGCCAAGGGAACTATATCCCCTTTACAGCCATCCGATGGCATAATTTTAGTAATCGGCCCGCGCTTGGAAGGCCATTCGGTCATTTTTCTCGTCATCCAGACACACCTCTCGTGTCGCTTTCTCCTCGCCGTCGATTCCCTCGGCCTACGCCGGAGCGGGTCTTGGTCGCAGATCATCAATCAG
>JAPULJ010000164.1 GCA_027295145.1 Alphaproteobacteria bacterium
GATGCCCAAAGCTTCGAAAGTTCGTCGATGCGTTCGTCAGTCCAGGTCATGTAGAAGCCCCCTCAAGGTTCGCTATATGTTGCGGTTTTCCCCAAATATAGTGTCCCTGCACGATCCACCTACGATATACAGTATTATCGCCGATGTCGAGGCTTTCCTGTGCGGCCAGCTGCGGCTTGCCGAAACGGGGCCTTCTGCGGCAAAATGTCTGGCGCATATAACAAAGGGGATGACTTCCGCGCGGCTGGGCGTATCTTGGCCGGCCGTAAAGTTATGGATTTCTGCGTCCGCGGCACCGCGGCAACCTGTTTCGGAGAATCGAGAGATGGCAGAGAGAAGCACTATGCTGGGCGGCAACCTGTCGCCGTTCCGGCGCACCAAGGCGCTGGAAAACGAGATCGATGCCTTCCTCAACAAGCTCTCCGAGTCCGGACTCCTGTTCAAGCGGGCGGTGCAGATCTATCTGGACGAGGGCGCCTCGGGCGCCTTCGACGAAAAATTGCAGGCGGTCAACCGCCTGGAGAGCGAGGCCGACAAGCTGCGCCGCTCTATCGAGACCCAGCTCTACACCCAGACCCTCATCCCGGAATCCCGCGGCGACGTGTTGGGACTTCTGGAGAACCTGGATTCCGTGATCAACCAGCACGAGGGCGCGCTCTGGGCCTTCTCCATCGAGCAACCGGACATTCCCTCCGAGTTCCGCAGCGACTACGCGACACTCAGCGAACAGTCGGTGCTCGCGGTTGAGTCCCTGGTGCTCGCCTCGCGTGCCTTCTTCCGCAACATCGAGGCGGTCAGCGACCACATGCATAAAGTCATGTTCTACGAAAAAGAGGCCGACAAAGTCAGCACCAAGCTCAAGCGCGCGATCTTCGGCTCGGATCTGCCGCTGTCCCGCAAGGCCCAACTGCGCAACTTCGTCGAGCACATCGATAACCTCGCGGACCGCTCCGAGGACGTGGCCGACCGGCTCGCCATCTACACCATCAAGCGCACCGTCTGATCCATCATGGACGCTGCCGTCATCCTTTTCCTATCCAGCGGACTGTTTCTTGGCTGGGCGCTGGGCGCCAACGACGCCGCCAACGTCTTCGGCACTGCGGTCGGCACGCGCATGGTGCGCTTCGGTACCGCGGCGGTGATTTGCAGCGTCTTCCTGATCCTGGGCGCGGTCATCAGCGGTAGCGGCGCAGCCCACACCCTGGGCAAACTGGGTGCGGTCAACGCGTTGGGCGGATCCTTCACGGCGGCGGGTGCGGCGGCCTTGGCGGTCTACTTCATGACCAAGGCCGGGCTGCCGGTCTCCACCACCCAGGCCATCGTCGGCGCCATCATCGGTTGGAACCTGTTCACCGGAACCCGCACCGATACCGGCACCCTGATCACCATCCTGAGCACCTGGATCATCTGTCCGCTGCTCGCTGCGGGCATCGCTGCGGCCCTATACAAGCTGACCACCTACGTCATTCGGACGACCAAGCCGCACCTGCTGCGCCAAGACGCTTACACCCGCCTGGGACTGGTCCTGGCCGGCGCCTTCGGCGCCTATAGCCTGGGCGCCAACAATATCGCCAACGTCATGGGCGTGTTCGTGCCGTCTTCGCCGTTCACCGATTTCAACGTCGCCGGGTTCGGCACCTTCACTTCGATCCAGCAGCTGTTCCTGCTCGGCGCCCTGGCGATCGCCGTCGGGGTGATCACCTACTCCAAGCGGGTCATGTTGACGGTCGGCGGACGGTTGCTGCCGCTATCGCCGGTCGGCGCCTGGGTCGCGGTGGTTGCGCATTCCGTGGTTCTCTTCCTGTTCGCCTCGCAGGGGCTCGAATCGCTGCTCGCGAACGCCGGCCTGCCGACTATTCCGCTGGTCCCGGTGTCCAGCTCCCAGGCGGTCGTCGGCGCCGTGCTCGGCATCGGACTTCTCAAAGGCGGCCGCGCGATCCGTTGGCGCGTGCTGGGCGGTATCAGCCTCGGCTGGCTGGCGACCCCGATCATCGCCGGAGTGACCTGCTTCGTCGGTTTGTTCGTCCTGCAGAACGTATTCAATCAGGAGGTCTACCGGCCGGTATCCTACGAAATATCCGATCCGGTTCTGGAGCGGCTCGAACGCGAGGGGCTCGCGGTCGGTGCTCTCGACGGCCTGAAGAGCGAGACTTTCGATTCCGCCTGGCGACTGAGCGAGAGGCTGGAAACCGAAGTGGGACTGGACCGGACGGCGCGCGATACTGTATTGCGGTTTGCCGAGCGCAAGGTTTTGGTTGTCGATCCCGGCCTTCTCGACGGCCTCGATACCGATTGGTACACCTCGGCCCAGATCGCCGCGCTGCGGCGGATCTCAGACCAGCGCTATAGTCACAAGTGGATACTCGGCGAGGCGCTTGCGGCGAATGCCGCGGCGTGGCAATTCCGGCCCGCCGTTCAAGCGAACAAGGTCTACAACACGGAGCTTCAGAGAAAGCTCGACACGCTCTATCGAAAATTCGAGATCCGGTGAGCCTGCGCGGCCCGGTGAAAATCGTACTCGTTGTCATCGCTTGGGATTGTCGTGCGGCAGCCAAAGACATACCCGCGTCCCACGCCCTTCCTCACTCTCTACCTCGACGCCGCCTTGGTGTTGTTCCATGATTTGCTTTACCACGGGCAGGCCCAGACCCACGCCAAAGCCTTTGGTGCTGAACAAGGGTTCAAAGATATGCGCCTGTAGATCGTTGGGAACGCCCGGCCCGTTATCCGCGAAGATTACCTCCACTCGGCCATTCGTTTTTCGCGTTGCCACCGACAACACAAGATTTTTCGGGTCCACGTTCTCCAAGTGGGCCTCGCCGGTCATGGCTTGACATGCGTTGTCGAAGACGTTGATGACGGCGCGCCGGAGACGATCGCGGTCGAAGGGTACCACGATGTCCGGCAGGCCGAAGTCCCGGTTCAATGCAACTTGGGCCGGCAAGTCCTGTTCGCTCAGGGTTTCGTCCAACCAGACATCGATAACTGTCTGCTCGGGATCGAGGATCGAGATCCGGGTAAAATCGAGCAGCTCATCGATGATCCGGTCGCAGCGGACAACGCTGCGCTCTATTCGTTCGAAGGCCCGTAGCACGCGCGGATTATCGTCTTTCTGGTCTTCGCGTGCGACAAAAGCCGAGGTCCGGATCACACCCAGGGGATTGCGCAACTCGTGGCTAACCGTGGCGGTCAGTTGTCCGAGTACGGCCATACGCTCTTGGCGCAGGAGATCTGCCTGAGCCGCTCGCAACTCAGCGGTCCTTTCCTCGACGCGTCTCTCCAGATCCCGGTTGAGATCTTGGATTTGCCGTTCCGCCTGCTTGCGTTCGCTGACATCGACGATCATGACGCCGATGAGTCGCCGGCCCTGCCAAGTGACCATTTGAGTCGACACGTTGAGCCAGATTGGCGCGCCATCCTTGCGCACACCTTCGACCTCGTAATTACCTGGCGCCGCCTCGCCCTTGAGGCGCGCCTTGTAATACCCGCTCAGGCGTTGGCGCTCCCGTGGTGCAAACAGTTCTTGGACGTTCGAGTTGCGAAGAACTTCGGCAGGACCTTCATAGCCGAACATCTCTGCAAGCGCGGGGTTCACGAATACGGGGCGGCGATCCTCGTGGATGAAATAGCCCTGCGCCGAGTCCTCGATGAGATGCCGAAAATTGTCTTCGCTCTCGGCCAACTCGTCATAGGATTCTCTCAGATTCGTCCGCATCTGATCCATCGCACTGGCGATATCGCCGAGTTCATCCGCGCGCTGGTCTTCACCACGCATTCCGGCAAACCGGAACGAGTTCCCAATATCCAATAAATCCATGCGGCGCGCGTAATCTGCGAGCGCTATCAAATGCCGGGTGAAATACATATGGAACAGGAAATACATGAAGGCGGCGACGGCCAGCGTCTTCAACAGGTTCGTTCCCAGAATAACAATCGCCTTCTCGAAGAGCTGTTGATAAATATTCGAAAGACCGGCGACAATCTCAATAGTTCCCAGATTTCGATCTAAGACCCCACTACTATGTACAAGGGGGTACTGGACTGCGATCACATCGCCATCCGGTTTTTGTCCCGCGCGCCAGACAATTCTTCCATCAACCCGGATCGCCGCATACTCAATTTCCGGATGGCTGGTCAAACTATCCAGTTGCAGTTGGATGGTCTCTTCCGCCAAGTCCCACAGGCTTTTCGAGAGGGGGGCTAGATTGACGGCCTCCACATAGGCAAGATCCCGCTCGATACGCTCGATGCTTTGCCGGTAATCCACAAACAGTTGCACCGCAGTCGTGAATATTGCGATGAACGAGCTGAACCCGACGATCGCAACGATCAGGCGTATGGCAATCGAGTCCCGGCGTCTAATGTCTGGATCCTGCATCGGTAATGGTTATTCGTGTATTGTGATCATGCACTTACCTGCCGTAACCCATTCAATAATTACTTGTACAAGGAGGTTCGGAATATGGCACTGTACAATCTTAGTTGCTTCAGATAACCCCACAAGGGGCCTATCTAAATGGTTCTCCCGGTCTAATTTTGGCGAGGTCGCATAAGGAGATATCCAATGACATTGCGATTCGGATGTATGGGGGGTTCTCGATGGGCCCTGCGGCTCGGCCTCGCTCTGGCTGTCGCCATTCCAATCTCTGCGACGAACGCGCCAGCGTGCTCGGTCACGCTCGGCTACGGCCAATGGCCCCCCTATCAGACGACCGATTCCAATGGCGAGGCCGCCGGCCTCGATATAGAGATGGTTCGTGCGATTGCCAAGCAAGCCAGTTGCAGCGTGACCTTTGTCGATGCGCCGTTCAAGAGAATCCTCCGCGATATTCGCGAAGGCGATCTCGACGCCATGGTCGGATATTTCAAGGAGGCGCGCACCGAGTTCGGCCAATACACCGAGCCCTACCGGGCGGACACCAAGGCCCTATACGTGCGCCAGGGACTCGACGGCAACATCCGGAACCTCGAGAGCTTCTTTAAGGCGGGGTATCATCTCGGCATCGTACGCTCGGTTTTCTATGGCGCCGACGCAATGCGGCTGATCGAGAATCCTGAGTTCGCGGACCAGATCGAAGTCATCACCGAAAATCCGTTGAACCTGCGAAAGCTGTTGGCCGGGAGGCTCGACGGCTCCATCGTCAATCCGCCTCACGTGGCTGTTTTTCTGCACGCCAACAACGCGGTTGGCAAAATCGACCGTCGGAATATCGTCTTCCAGACCAATATGCACATGATATTCTCGAAGGCGACGGTGGATAAAGCTGTGGTCGACGCATTCAACCAAGCCATTGAAGAGCTTTCGCAGGACGGCGCCCTCGCCGCGATCATCAAAAGATATGAAGAATAAGAGCGCAGATCGGAACCCATTCGGAAGGGCCGCGTCCGGTGGCTGCGTCAGGTTCGGAAGAGATGTCCTGAGGACTGGTGCTGCATCGGCCAGGACCGATGCGGTCTTCGACCCTACCAGGAAAAATCGCACGGCCGAGGCGAAGTTGGCAGAGGACCGATCGTTACTGCGGCCTGATCTCCATCAGTAAATTGGCCCCCACGATGTTGCCGATCGTCTTATCGAGCCGCGTCACAATGGACGGTGACGTCTTCATGCTGCACATGAAATAGCGTTTGCTTCCCGGAGGCATGTCTGGGTAATGCACGACCGTGAAAACATTTGGGTCCATGCCGAACTTCTCGAACGCTGCGCTCGCCTTGATCTCGTCCGTCAAGGTATAATGGAAGCGTGCCGCCTCCAGCATTCTGATAATTGCTTCAAGATCGTTGCCGAAAATGGTCGTCGGACTATGCTTCTCAATAAGCAAGTCTGTCTCGTATCCCATGGAAACACCACTGACGTTCCCCAAGACAATGTCTTTGTCGGCGAGGACCTCCACAAACGTCCGATGGTTCTCGAATACCGACAGGTTCTCCCTCCTGATCAAAAGCCCTTGCGGAATATCCTGGATGAATGGCTCACTATAATTGACGAACTTCTGCCGCTCCGCCGTTTTGAAGAATCCGAAGGTGCAGATATTCGGTGAGCCGGCTTTTAAGGTTGCGAGGATCCGTCTCGGATTCGAAAGCTCAACAGTGAAGTCGATACCGGAAGCGGTAAGGACTTCGTACGCCCTTTCCCCTACAAACCCACTAGCCTTCCGATCCTGAAAAAGGAGCAGCGGTACATGCTCGTACATCATAAAGTTTATGCGTTCCGACTCTTGTCCGGACGCCGTTACCGTTGAGGAAATCACGGTCAAAAACAAACCGAGCCGAAGCATCCAACGGATACCGTCCAACGGTAGGAAACTCCGATTCATTTCTGCCTCCCTCCCGGAGTCACAGTGGATCGACGGTCACAGAACGCAGTATATGAGCGCGGATACGCGATTCAATCAGCAACGCTACGTATTCGGGTGAAATACAATTCTAACGACACCACAATACAGATATCTAGACATTAGAAAGGTAACCAGTAGTAATAATATCAAATTTGTTTGCCGCGGGCACACTTGAGGAAATTCGATTGACTCGCATTGTGCAAACCTATGCGAATTTCGTTTGGCCATTCGGCGCACCTATGACGTCTATGGCAGTGCACATTTCCCGAGTGTGCTCAGGTACGCCCGCCAATCTCCAAATTCGGAAATATTCTTGTGACCGGCCTCGGCCAGCTCGCGCGGATAGAGGATACCGTCGATGTCGCGGCCATTCGCCAGCCGGACGGTCCCGCAATAGAGGCCCGGAGGCTCGCCGGCCTCGACCCGGACCCATACCGCCTGGGGTACGCGGTAAATCTCACCCGCCACGGCGACACCGCCCTCCGCGACTTCGAACATGCCCGGGTGGATATCGTCGATCGAATAAAGCCGGTAGTGCGGTGCCGTTCGGTCCTCACCCAGAAACTCGGCGCCGTCGAGATTCCCATGAAACGACAAACCCCGCATCAGGCCTCCGTTGACGAAGAGATCGAACGACATTCGAAAAGCTCCCTCTGGTATGGCGCCAACCCGCTGCATGCGGGTGCCACGCTCGCGCGTATTCCCGGCAATCTCCCCGG
>JAPULJ010000165.1 GCA_027295145.1 Alphaproteobacteria bacterium
TGCTGATCGTTTGTCTGCTGAAAGCGCTCAAAGCAGAAAGGCTGGACTGATCATGAGTAACTTCCTTGATACCGTCATGAATATCGAGGTTTTCGCATTCATCGGGCTGCTCGTGTGGCTCTATTTCAAGGAATTCGAGCCCGAGGACAGCGAAGACGCGGATGCATAATTGTCGTGACTCTTTTGATAGCGGCGTCATCATTCGACGGTCGTACAGCCTGCTCGGAATATATTGATTACAGATTCGAACGCGCCTCGGATGTGCGGAACGCAAATATCCTCGCCTAGCAAGCAAGGTTTCGCCTTAGCTTTGACCGGACTATCTCCTCAAACCGGTTTGTTTCTCCCTCCGCTGGAAGCGCTGAACGACACCGAGGACTGTGCTTTGGTGAAGGCGACGGCTCCGCCATAGCCTCATAGCGAGCAATGGGAGGATATGTTAAGCGACCCCGAATCAACGAAATCCCAACGGAGGTATTGGCTCAAGATATGGAGAGTTCTCTCGATTTTCGGCGCAATAGCGTCTCTTGTACTTCTCGGCGCATTTTCCGCCCTGGCGGCATCCGAAAATGCGATATGAGCCGTGGAACAGACCGTATCGTGCCTCCCGTTCGAGCCGTGCCAACGGAGCTTGCCGGCCTCGGTGAATCTCCCGGTGCTGCTCAAGATCGATCGCCCGGCCGGCGTTGTCTTGAGCCGCCACGAGTCGGGCGAGGAGCGGTCGTCGAAAATTGGCGCCGAGTCCGGTGACAATACATTTCACGTACTTCAGGGCGTAGACGACGGCAACCCGTGGAACATGCGGATTGGCCTGGAATCCGGTCGCTTCACCCTAACGAGCGCGACGTCGGACACCGGCTATATTGCCTTCGGCCTGTGCTCGTCCAAACTTCTGGACTGATGCGGCGAAAAGGGAGATCAATTGTTGGCATGAGCTTGCTCATGTCGTTCATTCTCGCCCTTTCAGGCTCTGCCATTGCGCAGCAACGCACGAGTGATGAGTTCATGGGCGATACCTTGCGCGGGGCAGCAGGGGGCGCAGCCATCGGAGCCATCGCGGGCAACGCCGGCAAGGGCGCAGCCGCCGGTGCTGTCGGCGGCATTTTGCTGGGCGGCATGCGGCGAAGACGCTAAGCCATCAATCTTGAAAATTGGCCCGCGCATAGCTAGGACAGTTGTTTGTCGCCGTTCTGGTGGCCAAGCAGCGATAAAAACGAATGAGGAATCTGACATGCGAATCGAGACGAAGACTTCAAAGATTCATGCTGAAAAACACCACTTGGCGCCGATGCTTTCCAATGCCGCCAAAGCTGGATTCTTGACGTCCTTCTTCCTCGCGGCCGGGGTTGGTCATGCCGAACAGCTGGAGACTCCCGGCAATCGGATGGCGACGGAAATTCTGTCAGGCGAATTGCTCACGGGACCGAACTACCGGGTCGGCGAGACGGTCGTGTCGTATGGTTACATGGATCATTGGGCCGTGGATTCGGACTTCGGAGCTTTCGAGGTGACCGGCGATGGCGCATTGAGGTCTCTGATCCGGGAGATTTACGCGATTGCGGCGCTCAAGGAGATATCGAAGACCGAGGCATTCGCCGGCGCGGTCGCCGAAGCGGCCAAGCAGCCATTCCAGTTGGCCGGAAAAATGCTTACCGATCCGGTCGATACGGTCACCGCGTTGCCGAAGGGGGTGTTTCGGATCTTCGGAAATATCGGCACGGGGCTAACAGAGAAATCCGACCCCAGCGAAGACAGCGGCATCGAAAAGGCGCTTGCCGTTTCATCCTGGAAGCGGGAGTTTGCCGCCCAGTACGGGGTCAACGTGTATTCCAGCAACAAGGTGCTTCAGGAGGAGCTGAACAGGATCGGCTGGGCGTCCGCGATTGGCGGCCTGGGCGTTTCGGCTGCTTTAATCCCCTTTAGCGGGCCGGCCGTCCTGGTGTTCAAGACCACGTCTCTGAGCAACAAGGTCATTGAAGCTCTTGCAACCGAACCGCCATCCCGGCTGCGTATCATCAACGCCGAAAAGCTCTCCGCCATGGGCGTTTCCGAGGAATTGGCACAGAAGTTCCTGGACCACCCATCATTAACGCCGCGTCACGATAGCATCATCGTGGCGGCTCTCGCGGATCTGAAAGATGCCAGCGGACGCGAGGTATTTATCGAAGCAGCCATTTGGGCGGAGGACGAGGTGTCGGCCAATTTCTTTACCGACGTCGCCCAGATGATTCACGGGTATGAC
Source organism: Alphaproteobacteria bacterium (assembly GCA_027295145.1). GTDB lineage: Bacteria > Pseudomonadota > Alphaproteobacteria > JAPULJ01 > JAPULJ01 > JAPULJ01. The sequence goes on from JAPULJ010000165.1 coordinate 2,243, forward strand.
GAGACCGTGTCGCCAATCGAAGACATCTCGCTCGTCAACGGGATCGTCATCGCGCGGGCAAACAACGGCCGGGCACTGATTCCCTTCGCGTTGGACCACGGCGTTTGGACCAAGCGCGCAAGCCAAGTGATCATGGGCATGAAAAAGACTTATGAATCCTCCGGGTTCAGCGGCAAATATGACTTCTGGGTAACCGGCACGGTCTCGTCGCTGGCCCGGCAGCAGCTTGACAGTCAGGGGATCGAGGTCGCCGAGAACATGCGCGGGCAATTGGGGCTTCTCGATTGAACGGCTGCCGGCAGCGGTGCGGAACTGTTTCGCACTCGGGTTCCCTGGCCTGAACAATTGGTCTGGGGGCCATTGCCGGGATGGCAGTGTTCGCTGCGGGCACTGACTGCCGGGCTGCCGAGAGCGGCAAACCTTCAGCGAATGGGGAATGACAGCTGCAAGTGACGCGGGCAAATAGAGGGCAGGACCCGTTACTCTGCTTTGAACCCGGCATCCGAGGTATCGCGGTCTTCGATATCGCCATCGCTGGAGAGCAGAATTGCGACGGGTCGCATGGATGGCACTCTCGCCAGAACAATGACGCTCACCGCGAGCATGGGCACGACAATCAGAGCGCCGACGATCCCCCAGATTGCCCCACCGGCGAAGATGGCGAGGAAAATGGCCAACGGGCTGAGGTTAAGCGATTTTCCCATCAATCGGGGCTCAAGACCGTTGCTCGCCAGGAGCTGAATGGATGCCAGGGTTCCCAAAACGATCAGGAAGGGCTGGGGAGTGTCGAACTGCACCAGTGCCATCAAAGACGGGAAAGTTATGCCGACGAGAGTGCCCACGGTCGGAATGAAGCTGAAAAAGAAGATGATCACGGTCCAAAAGACAGCAGCATCAACCCCTACCACATGCAATATCAGGTAGGTCGGCGCGGCCTGCACGATGCCAAGAATCAATTTGATGCCAAGATAGCGCTCAATCTCCCGATTGATCTTGGAGATGACCTCCTCAACCTCGCCGCGCCGCTCGGGGTCCGAGACGATCGCTGCGAGCTTTTTCCCAACGACACCCTCCTCCACGAAAATAAAAATGGTGTAAAACAAAATCACGATGGCAGCGCCGATGAAGCTGGCGGCCGTGCCGGCAATTCCGACAAAGACGCTCGTCAGGTCGATCTTGGCAATGAGTTCAACAATCCCGAACGAGCCCTGAAGCCCAAAGCGTTCTGCAACAGTCGCAATCAACGCATCAAGGTTGGCTTCGTAGAGCGGCAGGGCATCGCGAAGCTCCGCCGCGTTGGTTGCGACCAGGGATGTGAGCACCAGGAAGAGACAGACAAAGAACAAAGCGCTTACACCTTTGGACAGTCGAGACGGCCTGCGATCGGGTCCGTACATGGAACGCGTCACGGTCGCGGCCAAGGCGTTGATGAGCAGCACGACAAATCCTGCAATCATGAGTGGTTTCAGGACATCGCTAGCAATGATCAACAGCCAGAGCGTCGCGGCTAGGGAGACGGAGATGCGCATATAGTTCATGATCTCTTCGAGGCTCCATTCCAGCTTCTTTTTTGTCGGTTCACCATTTTTGCGCAACGAAGGGCTGCTTTCGACCAACGGCATCTTGGTTTCTCGCTAGAAGTGCCGCATTTATCTCGGCGCCAAAAATGATCAACGCACTGGTCAGATAGAAGAACAACATGGCCACGATGCCCCCGGCCATGGTGCCATACGTGATTGCATAGTTCGGTGCAAACCGCAGAAAAACCGAAAAGAGTGACGCAGCGGCCATCCATATCACCGTTGTAAAGAGAACCCCGGGCCAAACTCTGACGTACCGCATCGATCGTGACGGGAGCACCTTGTGGCATAGTATGACGAAAGCACAAAGGATCGTCGTGGACACACCGAGACGGACAGATCGGTGCAGAAAACGAGACGAGAGGTCAAGATAATCGTCCGCCAGGGAAACAATCATGGGCCCCGCCACAATGAGCAAGCCGAGACTAAGAAATACGACGATAGCGACCAGAACTACGCCAATCGCGATAACGCGCCGTTTCCAGAACGGCGCTCGCAGCTCCGCCCGGTAGGCCCTGTCAAAGGCGATCCGGATGGCTTCATAGCCCGTTGATGCGATCCAGAGTGTACCGATCGCTGAAACGCTCAAAAGGCCACGATTTTGCGTGCCAAGAACCTCTTCAAGCACCGGTTGGAGCGTCAGGCCGACGTTCTCCGGCAACAATTCAAAAAATACTTCGCGAGAGGCCGCACTGTGCTCGGCGCCGAAGACAAACCCGGCAACCGAAGTCGCAAATATCAGAAAGGGGAAAAGTGCCAAAAGAATCGTGTAGGTGATGTGGCCTGCCATTGCCGAACCATCGTGATCATTGAAGCGACGGGTCGCGTCTACTCCGATGAACGTGAGGCTTCGGACAAGTCTGCGCAAACCTTTCAGCGATCCCTCCCGTTCTTCATCGGTCAATGGTAATCCGCCCCATCCTGTGGCGGTCTCTCGGATCCATCAGTTCATTGGCAGCAATCGCTCCGCGTCACCAGCCCGTGACCGATCCATGCAGTCCCTGGTTTTACAGCCCCAGCCGCCTGGTTTGCCAACTCGCGGCGTCACCTCCCATTTCGCGTCCGAGCGAACTGAGATCCTGCATCGCCTGTGGCACGAATGCGGCGTTCGCGGCCACTTCTTCAAAGTCTTCCGGGATGGCCACCCATCTCAACTCGATCGACGCCTGGCCTGATTGCTCCAGCAGATCAGCCGTCAGACCGAGCGACTCGAACGGCGCAACAAGTGTGGTCTGCAGAGCAACCTTGTAGCTGCGCAGCAAGACGTCCGACCATCCTCTGGCCGTCACCTGCGGTCGCACGCCGAGCTTATTGTTGAATATCAGCCAGAATCGAAAGGTCGGCGGCGCCTTGCCATGCAGTTTGCGATAACGCTCGACAATCGTTGGAATCACCTCAAGCTTGAAAATGGGAATCCCCACCGAGGCCCCTCCGTCGGCGTAAAGATCGCCCTCGATCTCGACCGGCTGGAAGGCCGCGGGAATAGCGCTGGAGGCGAGCAGAATCTTGGTCAAGCGCTCTGTTGGGCTTTGGGCCACCTCCAGCTCTGGTCCGAGATAAAACGGCGTGAACAATCCCAAATCCAGGTTGACAGCACCCGCCACCAGAACCCGGTTTTGTTGATTTGCCCTCAGTATGTCGGCAACCAACCGGTCATCAATCGCCCCTCGGACCGCAGCCTCCACCCGGCTTGTATCTGCGATGGCAAACGAATTCGTGATCAGGGGCAGGATGCCGAGACCAAGCGGCCCGCGGAGAGAGATAAAATCCTCATCCGTCGCGAGGTAGAACTGCTCCATTTCCAAATAGCGTTCTCGCTCTCCCGAAATGGTATAGGCCGCGATCAATGATCCTGTGCTGATCCCGGCAACGTAGTCGAATTCGGGAATCGGAAGCTCCTGATTTTCAAACCATCCATTCAGGAATGCTGCGCCGAAGACCCCCCAGTCTCCGCCTCCCGACAGCAACAGAACGTCATAGGTTGAGTCTGCGGTCGCGCCCGACTGGATCATCTCCAACCTGGTAACCACCGTGTCCGCGACGTGTTCAAGGGTTTCGGTTTGACGCTCGATCAGTGCTTTCTTCTGCTCGCGCAATTGCGCGTCGCTACGCTCCGGTCTTGGCAGTGTGGAACAGGAGGCCAGCACCAAGGAGATCGTGACGAAGGCAATGCAGATTTGCAGACGCGGAAAACTGCGGCGATTGCAGAGCCATCTGTTCATGCCAAAACTCCCCTCAGGCCGGGCTCAGGATGCTAGAGTCGCAGAGCACATC
>JAPULJ010000166.1 GCA_027295145.1 Alphaproteobacteria bacterium
CTGTGGGTCCTGAAAATTCGAAACATTTGATTATGTTGAAGAAACACGCCTATGGCGCCATGCTCCAGACTTATGAACTCTGTGTTTTCCTTCGTGATCACTTTCTTGATGGGCGCGTTCCGCTCCCGACTGTCCCTTCAGCTTGAGATCGCTGCGCTTCGCTATCAGCTTTCTGTGTACCAACGATCGCAGCGACGCCCAGCTATCACCTCCAGTGATCGGCTTCTTTGGTCCCTCCTTGCGCGCTTGTGGCGGGGTTGGCGTGATACTTTGTTCATTGTCCAGCCACGGACGGTAATTCAGTGGCAGCGAAAACGTTTCCGTGACTACTGGCGACAGCTGAGCCGTGGGCTCTGCAGTGGGCGGCCGACGATCTCACCGGAATTACGAAGCCTCATTCGACGCATGTGGCAGGCCAATCCAACCTGGGGCTCTCCGCGTATCGTCGGTGAGCTCAAAATGCTGGGAATTGATGTCGCCAAGTCGACGGTAGAGAAGTATCGGCCGAAGTTGCGCAAGCCACCATCGCCTTCGTGGCGCACGTTTCTGGACCAGCACATGAGACACACTGTGGCGATCGACTTCTTCACCGTTCCCACCGTGCGATTGCGCGTCCTATTCGTGCTCATCGTCCTGACCCATGATCGACGGAAGATCGTCCACTTTAATGTGACGGAGCATCCAACGGCCGAATGGACGGCGCAGCAGCTTGTTGAATCCTTTCCCTGGGAGCCGCCGCCGAAATACCTGCTGCGTGATCGCGATGCCATCTATGGAAACCACTTTCGAAAACGCGTGCGTAGTCTAGGAATGAAAGAATGTCCCATCGCACCGCGGAGCCCGTGGCAGAACCCCTATGTCGAGCGCGTTATCGGCAGCATTAGAAGAGAGTGTTTGGATCACATCGTTGTTCTCAACAAGCGCCATCTCACACGAATTCTCAGAAGCTACTTCGCCTATTACCACCAATGGCGCCCGCATCGATCTCTGGAGATGAATTCACCCGACGGCCGGTCCGTCCATCCACCGGAAATGGGCGAGATCATCGAGTTCCCGACAGTCAGTGGACTGCATCACACCTACATCCGCAAAGCCGCATGAATTTTCGGGACCCACAAGGTTTTTACGCCGGCTGCGGCTGGGAAATCCCTCCGCTTAGTATTTCCAGAATTCCAATGTTGAACTGGTTCTCCTAAATCCGGCATCATGGCATGCTTTGCGGTGCATCTCGTAAATCCAAATTGAACACAAATGTCCGAAAAATCTAACGACGTTCAGCTTTGCACAGGAAAATGCACACGCTCAGACATCTAGAACATTGAGAATATTTATATTTCGGGACGATGACCAGCCAGGCTCAGGTCTTCAATACGGTTTCGGCTGCGTCGGCTAAACGCCGGGTTTCGGCGGCAGCGGTATCAACAAAGGTGAGCTCGATTTCTTCGAAATCTCCATAAAGAATGTGCAGATATGCGTTGGGTTGATTCGGGCAGGCGAAGTCGTCACCGAGAAAATGAACAGTCGAGGTCGGCAGTACGACCTCTCTTGGTACGCCGAAATATCCGTTCTCTGTCAACGGCATAGCCCCCTTTGGGATTCTTCTTTCGAGCACCGACAGACCATGACTCACCGCGTTCCGATAAACGACGAGGTCGAGCCGGATTTCACCTCGCATTCTGTTCCGTTCCCAGCAGAAAGGCCATCGACCTGGCGGATCGTAAGATATCGCAATGAAGCCCTTATTTTCGAAGGGATCGACATAGTACCCATCCCGCCGGCCGCGATCGGCAAGCCCCTTCGCAAGCGAATCCCATGTCGTCCTGTTGTCCAGCATGACGGAGAGATCAACGTCATCCTCCCATGCCAAAAGATTACCATTTTCCCGTACAGCGCCCAGGAGACTACCGCCCTCCAACCAGTGAACGGCCTCCATTTCTCTCAGACAGGAAGAGACGAAATAGCTAAGGTCTTTCATGTGCGCGCGGCAGCAGGGGGCCGTGTTGAGACCGAGTCGGTTGGTGTAGAGGTTGAAGGGGCAGGGAAGCGTTTTTTTGCCACACCCACGCCATACGACACCATCGTCAGACAGGTCCAATTCTGGGATACCATGTTGTTTCGCAAAACGCTCAATGTCTCCTTTCGCCTGTGCCTTCAGAACCAACAAGTCTTGATCACCAAGGAGATAGGATTGCCGCTCGCCTGTGCGCCTGTGCCGCAGAAACCATGTTAGTTCGATTGTCATCGCGGCCACCAGCAATCCATACAGCTTGGCGTCCGGTATCGCGTAACCAGCGACGACCGCCAGCGGAATCATCCACAGACCGGCATATTCACCGTGTTTAGCCAGGAACTCAGCAGCAGGCCGTGGGCCCCCTGGCGGGAAGACGACAGCAGGCGCGGCAATGACACTGAACAGCCCCGCGATGAAACCCGCCGACACTATCATTGCCGGTAGATCGAGGCCCTGGGACGACAACGACACCTGGGCCACCGTGATAATTGCGAGGCCTACTGTCGCCAAAAATGATGGCAAAGTAGGAAGATACCAATTTCTAGGATGTCTCAGTAGGCGAACGAATGACAGGTAGGTCGCTAAATAAAGCGCGGCGGTGATCAGTGCCTCAATCGATGCTAACATCTCAATGGTCCCAGCGGGTCACATTGCACGAGAAATGATCACACCTGGTATCGCCCCTATGCGTCCAGCCTTGATAACAGGATCTCCAACGCCTGCCGTAGGGCCGTGGTTTCAATGGTCAACGGCGGTGCGACCCGGATGCGTTCGCCTTCTATGCCCCCCCCGAGAATGATGACCCGGTCGGCAAAACACGCCTTGACGAGGTCGCCGGCATTTATTTCCGGGCGAAACGATAGACTGGGGCCAAGCTGATATATGTCCTGCGCTCGGTCCGAGTTCGCTATGCGGGCGGCAGCCTCGGCGAGAGGCGCGGCAACGCGGCGGCAATCGGCTTTCACATCGTGGGAATCAATGTAATCGGCGACTGCGCAAGCGGCATAACAGCCCAGCGCGGAGGTCTGAAAGGTATGAGCGAGAACCACGCCGTTGCCGACACCTTCTTCGAGGGCCTCGTTGTAGACGACGGCAGAAAACGGAAAAAGCCCGTTGGTCATCGTCTTGCTGAACAACAAGACATCTGGGGTCAGCCCCCACTCCCGAGCGACACTGAAATGGCCGAAACGGTAATACCCACACTGAATTTCATCGGCGATGATTGTGACGCCGGCATTTTTGGCT
>JAPULJ010000167.1 GCA_027295145.1 Alphaproteobacteria bacterium
GCGCTCAATAGGCGACAGAGTTCACGGGTCGTGATCATGGGCAGGGTCCCCCACCGGCCGGCGCAAGGAAGCGGCGGCGGACTGGTGTCTGGCAACACGGAAACGCCGGCCCGAGCCGGCAGGGGATCGCGGCGGCGCCTGGGCGCCATGTTAGAAGAGCTTCGGTGCCCCTCTGGAAGGATTTTCATCGGGCGTTCCGCCGGTTCCATGGTTTCGCATTGCCATGGGCTCAATATAGAGGCTGGAGGCCCTAAACGCTACCCATATCGCTACCCGGCAAGGAAAAGGGCCTAGCCGGAAACAGCTAAGTTATTGTGATAACTGGTATTATGTGAAGAACTCGAACCTCCAACCCCCTCACCATAGAGGAGGTGCTGAAGGCATATTCCGCCAGTGGCAAGCCATCGGGTGTAGGCTGCAGGTGCCGTACCATGACCGCAAGATCATTCGAGATTTTGGAGTTTTCGTTCATATAGGCGCGCGCAAAGGCGCGAAACGTCTATAATGGAGAAAGGTTCGGAAGGTTCAGAGCCACGGCCTGCTCTGTGGGCGCTGAGCCACATTGAGTTGAGAACACTACCAAGCAAGGAATTGTCGCCATGATCACAAAAATCCTGATTGCCGTCGACGGTTCTAGTCACTCGTTGAAAGGCGTCGAATTCGGGGCAGAGGTGGCCAAGGGTTTGAGCGCCAAAATCCTGCTATATCACGTTGTGAAACCTTATAATCTGCCAGATAGTTTGAGAGAATTCGCCAAGGCGGAACATATGGCAACAATCGATGCGGATTTGCTCAAGATAGGCGCTCAACACCTTCTGGCCGGCGCTCTGGATGCCGCGCGAAAGGCTGGCCTGAAAGAGGTGGAAATTGAGGCTGACGAAGGCCCGATTGCCCGTTCCATCGTTGCCCGCGCCAAGTCTTTTGGGGCAGACCTGATTGTCATTGGGTCGCGCGGCATGGGGGATGTGGAGGGAATGCTGCGTGGTGGCGTTTCGCACCGCGTGGAGACACTGGCAAAATGCCCGGTTTTGGTTGTCAAATAGAAGCAGTCACATGACGGGCGCCCTAGGTCGGCACAGGAGTGCCCAATTTCAAACTTGGCGTCACGCGCCAAGGTGCGCGTTATGCTGGGCGATAATCGTCGAGCTGAACTTCCTTGCCGTAGTCCGCGTAATCCCCGTCGGTGCGTAGCTGGCGAAACGTGCCCCAGTTCACCGGCCGGTAGTGCGCTCCGTCGTCGGCGACGAGTGGTTCGAGCGGCGCACAATCGGTTTCGTAGGACGGGTTGAAGAAGAATGGCAGGCTGAGGCGCGGCCGATCCGTGATCGGCCTGACCCGGTGCAATGGCGAGCGGTATTCGTCGTTGGACCACACCTGCATCATGTCGCCGATGTTGACGACCAATGCCCCTTCGATCGGTTCGACATCCCGCCAAGCGCCGCCCACGAAGACCTGCAGGCCACCGACGTCATCCTGCAAAAGGATGGTGAGCACGCCCGCATCGGTGTGATGGTGAAGCGCCATGTCGCCGAGTGCGGCGGCGGCGGTCGCCTGATCGGGTTCCAGCGGGTCTTCCAAAGGATAGTAGTTGAGGCGCACAAAGCCCGTGTGATCGGAACCGAAATAGGCGCTCAACCGGTCTCGCGGTGCGCCGAGCCCCAGACAAAACAGTTCGAGGAGCGCGCGCCCCAGGCTTTCGCACGCCTTGAAATACGTCGTCATGGTCGACTTGAGCGCCGGCAGCGAGGCGGGCCACTGGTTGTGGCCGTCGACCGGCAGGCGGTTCTTAGGGTGGTCGCTCGGCAGGTCCGGGAAGGGTTCCAATCCAAAATCGAACACTTCCTTCAGATCGCGGGCGTTCTTGGTCAATTCTCGGTCATAGTAGCCGCGCGGGTTCTCCTTGGTCCGCGATAGCGCGCGCTTTTCCGCCATCGGCAACGCGAAGAACAGGCGAGACTCCTGCCACACCCGGTCTACCAACGGGGCGGGAATGCCGTGATTGACAACTTGGAAGAACCCCCAGCGGCGGCAAGCGTCGGCGATCGCTGCAGTAACCGCGTCGAACCGGCTGCCTTCCTCTCCATTGATCAGAGACGAAAGGTCGATCACGGGAACAGTGTCGGTCATAGCCGGAGGATCTTAGCGCAGACCTGGTGGAGGTAGAACAGGCATCTCAGCGAAATCATTCTCGACCAGCAACCGACCGAGGGATTTTCAATTCCGCGGATGTATCACGTGCGCAATTTGATGTGCGGAACGATCGCCGGGCCTTGGGGGATGACGGGGTGGTTGGTGCCGCCCAGGTGTCCTAGGCCCAAAATCGACCTGAACCGCTGCCCAATGGGCACCCCAAAGAGAAAACGCGACCAAGGAAGCCGCGCTGGGTCATTGAAAAATATGGTGGGCGCGGCTGGGATTGAACCAGCGACCCCTTGCATGTCACGCAAGTGCTCTCCCGCTGAGCTACGCGCCCTTCGGATCGGCGGCTTCGAAGAGTCCATGGCGGCCTT